>SKVA01000111.1 GCA_007129695.1 Spirochaetaceae bacterium
CGAGCTCGTCAAGGATCTTCTGTGTCTCGAGCGACGTGAGGCGCTGCAGCCGCATGTTCAGGATCTCGGTAGCCTGTACCTCGGTGAAGGCAAAGCGCTCCATCAGCCCAACGCGGGCGATGTCGACAGTGGCTGATTCCTTGATGGTGCGAATCACCTCATCGATGTTCTCGAGCGCTATCTTCAGACCCTCGAGGATGTGCGCGCGCTTTTCCGCCTTGTCCAGGTCAAACTTCGCGCGCCGTATCACGACGTCGCGACGGTGCGCGACGAAGTGTGATATCAGCTCCTTCAGATTGAGGACCTTCGGACGCATATTGACGAGCGCAAGCGCGTTCACGTTGAAGTTCGACTGCAGCGGTGTGTGGCTGAACAGGTGGTTCAGGATTATCTTGGGGCTCGCGCCGCGCTTGAGCTCGATGACGATGCGCATCCCGGTGCGGTCGCTCTCATCGCGCAGATCCTGGATCCCATCCACCCGACGTTCGCGAACCAGATCCGCTATCCGAACTATCAGCGACGCCTTGTTCACCATGTACGGAATCTCGTGGACGATGATCACGTCCTTGCCAGATGCGGCACTTTCGACGCTGAACTTCGCGCGAACGGTGACCTTGCCGTGCCCGGTGTGGAACGCGTCACGGATCCCCTGAAGACCGTAGATTGTTCCGCCGGTCGGGAAGTCGGGGCCCTTCATATGCGCCATCAGCCCGTCGATCGTGATCTCGGGGTCGTCGATGTACGCCGCGATCGCGGCGGCTACCTCGCGGAGGTTGTGCGGCGGCATATTCGTCGCCATTCCAACGGCAATGCCGCTCGACCCTTCGCACAAGAGAAAAGGAAAGGCGGCGGGAAGCACGCTCGGCTCCTGCAGCGAGTCGTCGTAGTTCGGAGCGAAGTCGACCGTCTCCTTCTTGATGTCCTTCAGCATCTCCTCGGCGAGCTTCTCCAGGCGCGCCTCGGTGTACCGCATCGCCGCGGGTGGGTCGCCGTCAACGCTCCCGAAATTCCCCTGGCCGCGCACCATCGTGTAGCGCATGCTGAAGTCCTGTGCCAGTCGGACAAGCGTGTCGTAGAGGCTTGCGTCGCCGTGAGGGTGGTAGCGACCCATCACGTCTCCGACTATTCGCGCGCTCTTTTTGGGCGGCTGATCCGACCGGATACCCATGTCGTTCATCCCGTAGAGGATCCGCCGGTGAACCGGTTTCAGCCCATCGCGTACGTCGGGTAGCGCGCGGCTGACAATGACCGACATCGCGTAGTTGAGATAGCTTTCCTTGACCTCGTCCTCGATTGCGACGGGGATGATCCGGCTCTGCTCCGGTATCCGGTCGGACATAAGGGCTCCTTTGGTGGGAACTTACACGTCGAGGTTGGAGACCGCCAGCGCGTTCTCCTCGATGAACTCTCGCCGCGGCGCGACATGCTCACCCATCAACGTCGTGAAGACAGACTCTGCCTCGACCCCGTCCTCGAGCTGGACCTGCATGATCCGACGAGTATCAGGGTCCATTGTGGTCTCCCAGAGCTGATCGGGGTTCATCTCGCCAAGACCCTTGTACCTCTGAATCGAGACCTTTTCGTCGGCGACATTCATCTCCCGAACGATGCGGTCGCGCTCAGCGTCATTGAACGCGTAGTGGATCTCTCTGCCAAAACTTACCTTGTAGAGCGGCGGCATCGCGATATAGACGTGCCCCTTCTCGACGAGCTCGCGCATATACCGGAAGAAGAAGGTCAGTAGCAGTGTCCTGATATGCGACCCGTCGACGTCGGCGTCGGCCATGATGATGACCCGGTGGTAGCGCAGCTTGCTGACGTCGAACTCGGTCCCTGCGCTCGCACCGAGCGCTGAGATAATCGGCTGGAGCTTGTCGTTCGACAGAACCTTGTCCATGCGGGTCTTTTCGACGTTGAGCATCTTGCCCCACAGCGGAAGAATCGCCTGAAAGGTCCGATCACGTCCCTGCTTGGCGCTGCCCCCGGCCGAGTCGCCTTCGACGATGTAGACCTCGCACTTGCGCGGATCCTTCTCGCTGCAGTCAGCCAGCTTGCCCGGCAGCCCCGTGGACTCCAGGAAACTCTTGCGCCGCGTGAGGTCTCGCGCGCGTCGCGCCGCCTCACGAGCCTTCGCGGCCATGACCGCCTTGTCCAGGATCGCCGCTATCTCCTGCGGGTTCTTGTCGAAGTAGGTCGTGAGCTCTTCGTTCACGATAGACTCGACGATACCCTTGACCTCGGAGTTGCCGAGCTTCGCCTTCGTCTGCCCCTCAAACTGGGGTTCGGGCACCTTGACCGACACCACCGCGGTCAGCCCTTCACGCACGTCGTCGCCCGACAGGTTCTCGTCGAGCTTCTTCGACAGCTTCCCGTTGCGCTTCATGAAATCGTTCAGCGTCCGGGTCAACGCGCTCTTGAATCCAATCAGGTGCGTGCCGCCCTCGCGCGTGTTGATGTTGTTCACGAAGCTGAACATCGACTCGTTGTACCCGTCGTTGTACTCGATCGCGACTTCCACCATCACGCCGTCGCGCTCGCCCTCGAAGTAGACCGGTTCCTTGTTGATCGTCGTCTTGTTCTTGTTCAGAAACTGAACGAACTCTCGCACACCACCGTCAAACTTGAAATCGTGGCGCTTCGGCGTTGGAAGCCGGAGGTCCTCGATCACAATCAATATGCCCTTGTTCAGGAACGCGAGCTCACGGAGCCGGTTCGACAACGTGTCGAACGTGAACACCGTGGTCTCAAAGATCTGATCGTCGGGTTTGAACCGGATCACCGTTCCGGTACGGCTGGTTACACCGACCTGGGTGGTCGGCCCGTCCGGGACACCGCGCTGGTAGCGCTGCCGGTGTACAGCCCCGTCGACGTAGACCTCCGCTTCGCACCACTCGCTGAGCGCGTTCACGACCGACACACCGACACCGTGCAGACCGCCGGAGACCTTATAGCTCTTCTTGTCGAACTTACCGCCGGCGTGAAGCCGCGTCATCACCAGCTCGAGCGCACTCACGTTCTCCCCGGTGTGCATCGACACCGGAATCCCGCGCCCGTCGTCGGTGACAACGACTACGTTGTCCTTCTCCAGTACGACCTGGATCGACGAACAGAAGCCGGCCAGCGCTTCGTCGATACTGTTGTCAACGACTTCGTAGACAAGGTGGTGCAGTCCGTCGGGGCCGGTTGAGCCGATGTACATACCGGGTCGTTTGCGGACAGGCTCCAGGCCTTTGAGCACCTGGATATTCTGAGCGGAGTAATCGTTGTTTTCCATGGGCGTCGTTAGAATATACCGTTTCCGCCGGTGCCGGTAAAGCTGAGCACAACCCGCGGAAAACCTCTGGAAAACCTGTGAGTATTCTGTGGAAAAAACTGTGCGTATTCTCGCAGCCCCTTGAGCTGCAACCAGATAGAGGCGCCACGGAGCACCAACCGCGTCGTCGCTGCACCGCCCCGTAGATCGTGGTGGACAGCGACGGACTCGCACCAGCGCGCTGCCAGAAAGCGGCTCAACGCGCATCGGGAGCAATGCATCGTCGATTTTCTGGCCAAATTCCGTACGCGTATACTGCCAAACCGGAACACATGTGGTACACTGTCTCCTTGTCGCGCGTCGTCCCCGCTGGGACAACCTGAATACAGCTGATAAATTGTGAGTATCCTGTGGATAAGTACCGCCATGAGTAATACCGAATCGGGCTACGGCATATTCTGGACCGAGGCGATGAATCAGCTCGAAGACGAACTCAGCGAACAGGAGTTCGCGATGTGGTTCAACCGCATGGAGTACGTTCGCACCGACGACTCACGGATCGTGGTCGCTGTCCCGTCGTCATTCTACAGAGACCAGGTCAAACAACGCTACCTGCCCTCGATCGAGCAGAAACTCTACGAACTGTCCGGGACAAAGCTTGCGATCGAATTCGAGGTCCGCAAGAACGAAGCCCCACCGCAACCGGCGTCCGACCGGACACGAAGCGCGACCGTAGAGCCGACGGCGGCATCCGCAACATCGACCATATCCGGCGGCCGATCGAGCACGCGCGGAAGCGCCGGAGACGACGCCGACGGCCCGGCACCACGCAAACCCAGGCGCGCGCACGAAAACCTCAACCGCGACTACACCTTCGAAAGCTTCGTGATCGGCCAGAACAACAGCTTCGCCGCGAACGCGGCGATGGCGATCTCAAAGAACCCGGGCACCGCGTACAACCCGTGCCTCGTCTACGGCGGCGTCGGCCTCGGGAAGACCCACCTCCTGCAGGCGATCGGGAACACCGTATATAATGAGATGGACAACGTGAAGGTCGTCTACGTGACCGCCGAAAGCTTCACGAACGAGTTCATCATGGCCATCCGCGAAAAGAAGACGCACCAGTTCAAGGCCAAATACCGGTACGCCGACGTCCTGTTGATCGACGACATCCACTTCCTGCAGAAGAAGAGCGAAACGCAGGAAGAGCTCTTCCACACGTTCAACGCGCTCTACGACGCGAACAAACAGATGGTCTTCACGTGCGACCGCCCGGTGAGCGAACTGCGCGACCTCGCCGACCGCCTGCGCAGCCGCTTCGAGCGGGGCCTGAACGTCGACCTCCAGCCGCCCAGCTACGAGACCCGCTACGCGATCCTGAAGAAGAAGATCGACGCAGCCGGACTCGCAATACCCGAAGAAGCGGTCAGCCTCGTCTGTAATAACGTGACCACCAACGTCCGCGACCTCGAGGCCGCACTCACCAAACTCGTCGCGTACGCCGAACTGGTCAACAAGGAAATCACGGTAGAGATCACGCGCCAGCAGCTCAAGGACGTCTTCGCGTCGCCCAAGCAGACCAACGTCACGATCGACACGATCCAGCGCACGGTCGCCGACTACTTCAACCTCTCCAACCAGGAGCTCAAGAGCAAGAAGCGCACGCGCGTCGTCGCCTTCCCCCGCCAGCTCGCGATGTACATCACCCGCGAGGTCACCGAGTACTCCACCACCGAGATCGGCCTCGAGTTCGGCGGCCGCGACCACACCACCGTCATGCACGCCTGCCAGCGAATCGACGCGCGCATGCGCACCGACCCCACCCTCGAACCGACGCTCCAGTACCTCATCCGCACTATCAAGGATCAGTCAGCGCAACGCTGATTGATCTTGACGAAGCCAGAGGCTTCGTCGGACCAACTGTGCCCAGCGATAGATGCGCGCTCAGCTCAGGGCCGGTGGGGGGAGCGGCGCCACCCGTGCCAGGACGCCCGACCCCTCCCACGATCGTGACCACGCGGCTCCCCCTCGCTCCCGCCTGCGCGCGGCCGGTCCGTCAGCGAGCGGCCAACCCCGCCGGTTACCGGTACCCGGACGCGCCGGTCAGAACCCCACAGGCCGCGCGCACGCTCCCGCTACCCCCTCGTAGGCCATGCCTGTCTCATACGTTCAGAACGGGTACAATCGTCGCGACCGACGACCGAACAGCGCGCGCCAACTGCGTCGAACGGGGAACCCCCGTGACCGGGTCGATCGGGATACCGAAGGCACTCTGCATCGACCAGTCCGTCGCACCCGAACAGGCCGACGTGATCCTCTCCCGGATGGTCGAAATCGCCGACTCGATTTCGTCGGTAGCCGCTGAATCCTCAGCCTGCCCGCCGGCCGGTGAAGTGATCCTTGTAGCGCCGCAAGACTTCGTTGATGAGTGTCTGATACTGGCC
>SKVA01000457.1 GCA_007129695.1 Spirochaetaceae bacterium
AACATGGCCGGCCGCGGAACCGACATCAAACTCGGCGGAAACCCGGAGTTTCGCGCACGACGGCGGGCCGGGACCGACGCTTCCGACGACGAGTTCGCCCGCGCGAATGCCGACGAACGAACGAAGTGGCTGCCTCAGTACGATGAGATTCGCTCGCTCGGCGGGCTCTACGTTCTGGGAACCGAGCGGCACGAGTCGCGACGGATCGATAACCAGCTGCGCGGTCGGTCCGGCCGACAGGGTGACCCAGGCGAGAGCCGGTTCTTCCTGTCGATGGACGACGATTTGATGCGGATGTTCGGCAAGGGCGGCGCCAACCTCAAGTCGCTCATGTCGCGCGGGCTTCCCGACGGTGAGCCGCTCAATCATCCGATCATCAACCGAAGCATCGAACGCGCACAGACGCGCGTCGAGGAACGCAACTTCGAGATCAGAAAGCACCTGCTCGAGTACGACGACGTGCTGAACGAACAGCGCAAGTATATCTACAACCAGCGCGACGCCATTTTAGCTGATGGGTCGCTCAAGGACCGGGTACTGAGTACCGCGCGTGATTTCATCGCTCAGGCGCTTGAGAGCGTCAATGAGCCGCGCGACGCCGACGCCGCGCGGATCGGCGAGCTGTTCGACACGATGAAGGAGCAGCTCTACTACGTTCCCGACGTCGATCCGGCCGACCTGACCAACCGGACGGCGAAGGAAATCGAGGAAACGCTGCTCGCTGAGATGGACACGGATGTGCTCGCGAAAGCGGAGATCA
This sequence comes from Spirochaetaceae bacterium, assembly GCA_007129695.1. GTDB lineage: Bacteria > Spirochaetota > Spirochaetia > DSM-27196 > SLST01 > SLST01. The sequence goes on from SKVA01000457.1 coordinate 761, forward strand.
TCGGCGGCGAACAGCTCAATCTGGCGATTCGCTACGAGTACCTGCGACACATCGACGCGCGGTGGCAGGACCACCTGGAGAACCTGGAATCGCTGCGTGAGGCGGTCTACCTGCGCTCATACGCGCAGAAGAACCCGCTTCTGGAGTACAAGCTCGAAGGGTTCCAGATATTCGATGAGCTTCTGTTCCAGATTCGCCTCGGTGTCGCGCGCAAGCTCCTTGCGGTGAAGGCGGAAGGCTTTCGCGCGCGCGTCCAGGGACCGCGTATCGCTGGGGCGCAGGAACACCATGGGCAGATGACCGTCTTCGGATCGGGCGCAGGTGGCGCGCAGGCGCCGATGGCCGCTTCCGGACGGCAGTCGTCTGCGGCCGAACCCCAGCTCCAGACCGTCAGGCGATCGGTTCCAAAGGTGGGGCGCAACGACCCGTGCCCGTGCGGGAGCGGCAAGAAGTACAAGCACTGCCACGGCCAGTAGGCCGCGACGGCGGCTGAATCCGCTACCGCGCGAGGTGTTTCATCGGGTCTTCCCAGCGTCCGTTACGTATCACCGAAAAATGCAGATGCGGCCCGGTGCTCCGACCGGTATTGCCGAGCGTCCCGATCTGCTGACCGGTAGAAACGTACTGACCAACCCTGACGCGAAACGCGTCCAGGTGCGCGTAGAGCGTACGAAACCCGCCGCCGTGGTCGAGGATGATCATCCTGCCGTAGCCGGCCGTGTCGTTTTCCATGTGAACCACTCGACCGCTTCTGGCTGCCAACACCGGCGTCCCGATCGGCCCAGCCAGATCTATGCCGTTATGCAGATGCCACAGTCCGGTGATCGGATGAATGCGCATCCCGTACGGCGAGGTGAAGCGGAACCGCCGAACAGGCCACTGGAAGAGTTCCCCGATCGCCAGGAGCAGCTGCGTGGTGTCCATCCGCGCGCCGGGTATGAACAGCGACTCGCCGACGGCAAGCCGCTCCGAACGAAGGTCGTTCGCGTCGAGGATCGCGCTCACCGGAATCCCGTACGAAGATGCGATCGACGACAGCGACTCTCCGGGCATGATCGCGTGGAACACGCCGTCGCGATTCGGGATCGACAGCACGGTGCCCGGGAGCAGGCGTCGTACGTCGTCGAAGGTATTCGCCGACATGAGCGTGTCGAGCCGCAGACCGTACCGCTGCGCTATTTCGGAGACGGTGTCGCCCGGGCGGACCGTGTACTCGGTTCGGCGAATCTGCTCGAAGTGACTCGGGTCGACACTGAGTGGATCGAGGTTGCGGACGCGTGACACGCCCGACGGCAGCGCGACGATCGACGAGACCGACGCCGGTTTGAGCTCGACCCCGGCGTGGAACGCGAACAGCTCTCTTGGCGGGATCACCGAGATGGCGACATAGACGCCCAATAGCGCAAGAGGAAGCGCTACCGCGATGCTCAGATCGGCTGTCGGGTACTGCTGCGGCTCTACGGCCGCAGCACCAACGAGCGCGAGCCGCGGTCGTCGCACGAACAGCGCTGTCAGCGCGCGAGTCGCGGCGCGAAGCGCGACGGCTAAGCCAGGCCTACCGGTCGAACGGTGTACGAACGGACCCGACCGACTGCGCCGTCGGTCCGGCCTACGATCGCTACGCCGCGCGTCGGCGGTCGGATCGACAGCGATGTGACTATCGTCGTATCCGATCGCGCGAAGCGATCGTGCCGAGGCTACGTCACTACCGACGACGACCGATGCCCGGCTGTACCGGTCGGACGGCTGCAATGGCGACAGCCGTTCGAGTCTGAGCGTTCGCCGACCACCGACCGGCCTGCGTCGCGACGATGCAGTGCGCCGTCCGATTCGCTGCCCCTGTATGATACCCTTCATCCTACTCAGCATATCGACACGTTTGGCCGACGGTATTATAGTCCTGGATAGAGAGATACGAGCCGTCCTGTGGCCCACGATACACGAAATCGATCCACTACGAACAGTACATTTCGCGCTCCGCGGGTTCGCTACGTCATCGTGTTCGCGCTCATCGCCGCCGCGGCGGTGCTGATCGTTGCGCGCTACACCCGCATCATGGTCTCATCCGCACCTCAACCGTCGCCGACGGCGCTCGGTCCGTACGAACGCGGCCCCATCCTCGATCGAAACGGTCGCATCCTCGCGGTTCAGACCGAGTTGCAGACGGTCTGGGCGTGGAGGCCGGACATCGTCGACCCGGGCGCAACCGCGCGCGAACTCGCGCCGTTGATCGGTCTGAATCCCGCAGCGCTTGAAGCGAGGCTCGGGGGACGCACCGGGTCGGTCACGATCAAGCGAACGATCTCTCCGGCTGAGAGCGAGGCAATCAGGGCCGCGAGGTCGACCGGAGGTCTGCGGGGGATCCGGCTGAGACCCGACTACGGGCGCAGCTACCCCGAACAGGCAAGCCTGGCAGCGATCCTTGGGTACGTCGGCGCCGATGGCTACGGACTCGCGGGGATCGAACGGACCATGGAGTCCGAGGTCGCCGCGCGCGGCACCAACGGGTTCGGGAACCAGGTGTTCCTCACGATCGACATGAACATCCAGTACGAGTCCGAGCGCCTTGCGCTGGAGGCGCTCGCGCGCCACCAGGCCGATTGGGTGACGATCCTTACGCTCGACGCGTCCAATGGTGGAATTCTTGGCTACGCTTCGGTTCCGGGCTTCGATCCAAACACGTTTGGCGAGTACACCGACGAACAACGCCGAAATAGGCCGATTGCGAAGGTCTACGAACCGGGAAGCGCCTTCAAGGTGTTCACCGTCGCATCGTTTCTCCAGCTTGGCGGTATCGGCTTCAACTCGACGTTCCTTACCGATGGCGCCTACCGGCAGACGTCGCCTCCGATTCGAGATCTGACCAATTACGGAGTCGTCGACACTCCGGGGATCGTGCGTCTGTCGAGCAACGTCGCCGCGGCAATCGCAAGCGAGACGGTTAACCAACGGGCGTTCTACAACATGCTGCGGCTATTCGGTTTCGGAGAGGAGACCGGCATCGAGCTCAACGGCGAGGAGCGCGGGCTGCTCGCGCGGCCTGAGACGTGGTCGGGTCGAACGCAGGCGACGCTCGCGATCGGACAGGAGATCGCTGTCACCGCGCTCCAGATGGCGACCGGCGCGACCGTGTTCACCAACAGCGGCGTGCTGCTGAAGCCCAACATCGTCGAGAAGGTCGTCTCGCCGAATGGTCGCCTGCTTCGCAGCTACGGACGCACTCCGGTTCGTGAAGTCGTCTCTCCAACTGTCGCATCGCAGATCCTCGCGGCTATGGAGCAGGCAGTCTCGCCAACCGGAACCGCCTGGAGGCTCGCGTACCCGGGGGTTCGCGTGGGGGCCAAGACGGGAACGGCCGAAAAGCTCGATCCGGCTACCGGCCGGTACTCATCGACAGCGTTCATCGCGTCGACGCTGGCGATCCTGCCGGTGGACGCGCCGCGCGTGATCGTGTACATGCTCATCGACCACCCGAAGGGCGAGGAGTTTCTGGCCGGACGAATCGTCGCACCGGTCCTGCGCGAGTACTTCGACTTCCTGGTGCCCTACCTTTCGATTCCCGTCGGTGACGACCGGCGTGTCGCGCATCCCGGTCGGATCCAGGTCACTCCTGTGTCGCTTCCTCCGATCACCGAACGCATACCCGATTACTCCGGGCTCCCGAAGCGCGTTCTGGTACCGCTCCTGGAACGCGATGACATTTCGGTGCATATCGAGGGCTTCGGGTGGGTCGCAAGCCAGTATCCGCCGCCGGGGGCTCCATTCGAACGGGGCATGACGCTGCGCCTGGAGCTCGAGTAGTGCCCAACGCCGCTTCGGGCATTCGGGTGGAATCCGCACAGAGCGGAGACGCAACGCTGGTCATCGATGGCCGCTACGTCCACAGCCGACACGACCCGAGGCGGGAAGCCGAACGCGCGATGGCGGCACTGTGCCGCCGCGAGCCCGCCGCCGTGCTTCTGGTCGGTATCGGGCTCGGTTACGCCGCAGCCGAAATACTGGCGAAGACCTCAGTAACCCGTGTAGTCGCGTACGAGCCCGATACGGCGGTTGTGCGGCTTGCCGCTGACGGGCCGCTGGCAGGCTACGCGGAATCGGCCCGTGTTGTGGTCGTTTCTACTCCCGAGGAGCTCGAACAGGCGCTGCCGCGCCTATGCTCCGACGGCTTCGAGACCGTCATCCAGCCCGGTCGGTTCGCGTCGACTCCGGAAGCGATGGCGGAAGCCGCACGGGTCGAGGCTGCCTTCCGCGGTAGGCTCGACATCAACCGCAACACGCTCGAACGCTTCGGTCGACTCTGGGTACGCAACCTCTGCCGAAACCTTCCGAGACTCGCGGGTGGACTCGGGGTCGACGCACTCGCCGGCCGTCTGGACGGCGTTCACGCCGTCCTGGTTGCCGCAGGCCCCACGCTCGACCAGGCACTCGAGCTGCTGCCCGAGTTCGCCCGCCGGTGCGTGATCGTCGCGGTAGACACCGCAATCGGCCCCTGCCTTCGCGCAGGCGTGACACCCGACATCGCGGTCGTCGTCGATCCGCAGTACTGGAACGCGCGTCACCTGGATCGGGTAATGCTGACCGGTACGCTACTGGTGTCCGAGACCTCAGCGCACCCGTCGGTGTTCCGTTCGTTCACGGCTCCGCACTTCTTCTGTTCGAGCGTCTTCCCGCTCGGTCAAAGCTACGAAGAGGTGCTTGGCCGGTTCGGTCCGCTCGGTGCGGGTGGATCGGTCGCGACGAGCGCGTGGGATCTGGTGCGGCTGCTCGGATGCAGTTCGGTCTACGTAGCGGGGCTCGATCTGGGGTTCCCGAACGGGGCAACCCACTGCCGCGACAGCTTCTTTGAGCGCCTTGCGATTGGCATCGCGACGCGGGTGCAACCGGCCGAGCGCGTCGTGTTCCGCTACGCGTGGGATGCCGATGCAGCGCGCGTGCC
>SKVA01000251.1 GCA_007129695.1 Spirochaetaceae bacterium
CCTGAGCTTCAAGAGTATCGTCCGATCGCACGACTGGATCGAGTCGATCTACTTCTACGACTCACGACACGACTACGTACTCGGCGATACGAAGACCGACAAGGCCTCGTTTCCGGATCAGTCAATCCTTTCCGTTCCTCGACGAGACGATCTTTCGGTGATCGGTCCGCGAGAGTTAGCGGGTCAGCCGGTGCTCTCCTTCATGCGCTCCTTCCCGTTCTTCAGCCGCCGTCTCACCGCGTTCGTCGTGGTCAATGTCGGCTACGATGCGTTCTTCGACACATTGATCCCGGCGGACTCGGTGTCGCGATTCGTTGTTGTCAACGAGCTCGGCGACATCGTCTACCCACGCACGACGGCACCGCTGGGATCGGACCCGACCGCCGTTCTCGCCGCGGATCCGACGGGCGCGACGGTGACGATCGGCGAAACCCGCTTTTCGGTTGTGCAGGAGCGCACCGAGACGCTCGGGTGGCGCATCCTCTACGTTCAGCCGTACGATCACGTCGTGAGCGTTGCTGCGCTGGTTCGGCGGCTCATAGTGGTGTCGGTCGCAGGCGTTCTGATTCTTTCGGGCTTCCTGCTCTGGGGCACGACCCGTCGACTGCAGGCGCCGCTATCGGTACTCGTGAAGCAGGCGCGCGGTCTGATGGGACCGACCGCACGACCACAGAACGAGTACGAGGTCGTCGACTCGGCAATCCGGTCGCTTCTGGCGAAGAACTTCGATCTCAACGAACGCTACCGCACGGCGCTCCCCTACTTCCGCAAGTACTCGCTCGAAGAGTTTCTGCATACCGGGAGCTGGGATACCGAGCGGTTCAACGCGATCCTTTCGGCGCTCGGCGTGCATCTTCGCCGCGACCATCTGCACGTGGCCATAGCCGAGGGACGCGGACAGGCGGCGGGATCGCTTCGTCGCTCCATCGAATCGTACCTTCAGTCGCACCAGGAGACGCTGACCTTCGTGGCTGCTGAAACCCACGGCGGGCGCGTCACGGTCATCGTGAACACGGACTCCGATCCACGGACCGTGTACGCCGTCCTCTCCGGGCTGCGCGACTTCCTCGCAGAGCGAGGTCTCGCCGTGTCGCTCGCGCTGTCGACGCAGTTCGACGACACCGCGGAGATTCCGGCACACTTCGGGGAGGCGGAGGAGCAGCTCGATCACCGCGCCTTCTTTGGAGATGACGCGGTGATCTACGACTTCAACCGCGCTTCAGGCGTCGATCCGGTGGGGACCTTCGACGTGCCGCACGAGCCGGTACTCACAGCGATTCGGGAGCAGGATCAGGAGCGCGCGCTTGATGCGCTCCGCGAGTTCTCGCGCGCGGTGAGCGACCGCTCGGACGGGGATGTGACGTACGTCCGCTTCGCCTACTTCGAGCTCGGACTGCAGCTCGACCGAATCCTCCCAGGCTCGATCCACGACGAAGGCGAGCTCGAGCGCCGTAAACGCCTCTTCACGGCGGTACACGAATCGAGCCACACCGACGAACTCGACGCCATGGTCTCCGGTATGATCACCACAACGGTTCGCGAACTCCACCGCGTGAAGTCCGAGCACCACGAGGACCTCGTTCGCAGATCGATCGACTATCTCAAACAGCACATGGCCGAGAGTATCTCGGTCGAGGATGTCGCCGAGGCTGTGTTCATCTCAGGTCGCTATCTGAACGCGATCTTCAAGGCACACACGAACAGCACGGTCTTCGAGTACCTGTCGACGATCCGTCTGGTGCGCGCCGAGGAGCTGCTGCGCGACCCGTCGCTGCAGATCCAGGAGATCGCCGCGCGGGTCGGATACGGAAACGTCCAGAGCTTCACTCGGCTCTTCAAGCGCCATCACGGTATGACCCCGGTCTAATACCGTCGCGCCGCCGGGCAGAGTGCGTAGAGGCAAGGGGGGTATCGTGAATACATATCCACGCAGGCTAGCCTACGGCATGATCGGCGGCGGGATCGGCGCCTTCATTGGCGATGTCCACCGGCGCGCGATCGCGCTCGACGGCCTGGCCGAAATCGTCGCCGGTTGCTTCTCCAGAGATGCGCAGAAGAACGCGACGACCGGGCTCGCCTGGCGAGTACCCGACGACCGTGTATACCCCGATTTCGAGTCGATGGCGGCAGCCGAGGCACAGCGCGACGACGGGATCGACTTCGCCGTCGTCGTGACTCCGAACGAGACCCACCACCGCATCGTGAAGACCTTCCTGGAGCACGGCATCCACGTCGCGTGCGACAAGCCGCTCGCAACGACGGTGGCGCAAGCCGATGAACTCGCCTTTCTCGCGGCCGATCGCAACCTCAAGATGCTGGTTACCTACCCGAACGTCGGCTTCCCGATCGTGAAGCACGCGCGGCAGATGATCGCTTCCGGCGAGATCGGCGCCGTGCGGATGGTCATGGCCGAGTACCCGCAGGGGTGGCAGGCGCCGACCGCAGTCGAGTCGAACGCGGTCGTGACCGACCGGTCGCACCTGCGCTGGCGCATGAACCCCGAGAGCCAGGGCCCGTCCGGGAGCGTCGGTGACATCGGCACGCACGCGGAGAATCTGGTGAGTTATGTCACCGGGTGTCGGGTCGAATCTGTGTCGGCGGTCCTCCGTGCATTCGGACCGAACGCCCTGATCGACAACAACGCGAGCGTCAACGCCCACCTCTCGGGCGGCGCGGTCTGCCACTTCTGGACGAGCCAGATCGCGGTCGGATATCGCAATGCGCTGCGGATACGCGTGATCGGGGAGAAGGGATCGATCGAGTGGTTCGGCGAGACCCCGGATCTCCTGACGTTCACCCCGCTTGGCGGTGCAACGATGACGCTCTCAAAGGGCACGCCCGACCTCCACCCCCATGCGCAGGCGTTCGGGCGCATCCCGCCCGGCCACCCGGAAGGCACGTACGAAGGCTTTGCGAACATATACCACGCGTTCGCGGCGGACGTGGAGAACACGGTCGGCGCGAGTGGGATCGGAGGCGGGGACGCGCGTCCCGACGCCGATGCTGTCCGGGACGACTACCCGCACGTTGAGGAGGCGGCGCGGAGCGTTCGATTCATCCACGCGTGCGTCGAGTCGAGCAAACGCGACGCGGCCTGGGTGCGGCTCGACGAAGTGTAACGCCTGCCCACGTACGCGGGACTCACTTGGAGGAGAAAACTATGAGATTGGGGTGTCACGCGGTGCTCTTCGGAGAACGCATTGCTGTCGACGGCGATTCGATTATCGCAGCCGCCGACGCGATCGGATACAAGGGGAGCGAGATCGGATCGCGCTTCTACGGGACAAGCGACCGGACGGGGTTGCTCGACCGGTTTGCCGGAAGACGGATCGAGCTGTCGGGCATGCACGTGGGAACCGGGTGGGACGCGTGGGTCGCCGATCCGGCCGGTGAGGAGACGAAGATCGTGGAGGTCGCGCGGTTCCTGGACGGCTTTCCGAACCGCAACGTGATCATGTCGTGCAGGGCACCGGACGGAACGATCGACGCGGTTGCGGCGGCTCGTGCAATCGATGCCGCAGCCGCTCGATGCAAGGACGAAGGCGCGACGCTTCACTACCACAACCACTGGTGGGAGTTCGAAAACGACGCAACGCTCTACCGGGCGCTCCGCGACTACGCGCCGCACCTCTCCTTTGCCCTCGACCTTGGATGGGTCGTCAAGACCGGCATCGGTGCACTCGAAGTCATAGAAGAGCTGCGCGGACGTCTGTCGTACGTGCACCTGCGAGACTGGTCCGGTTCGCAGTTCGTCGATATCGGCGAGGGCACGACCGACATAGACGGGCTTGTCACCGCGCTCGGGCCGGTCCTGGGCGATGACGGGTGGCTGGTCGTCGAGTACGAGACCGGACCTCAGGAGATGGAGCGGTACGAACGCGCATACGAACGACTATGCGCGTGCGACCGACTACGCGAGGCCGATCGCAGCGGGACCGAAGCATGAACCCGATCGGCTTCCTGACGAACATCTACTCGTGGAACGGCGTCTCCGAGCTCGCGCCTATCGTCGACGCTTCCGCGCGCATGGGCTTCGAGTCGCTGGAGCTTGGACCCTCCATCGCGGCGACCGAAGCCAACGTGCGCCGGATCCGAGACGCGGGGCTCGCGGTGAGCGACCTCATTTACTGCCGCAACCTCCTGAGTCCCGACCAGGCGGAGGCGGCGAACCATCGTTCCGAAGTGTTGACCCGCATCGCCGCGGCCGCGGACCTGGAGATCCCGGTCGTTGTCCTGTGCGCCGGCTACGCCGATCCGTGCGCCGACCTGTCGGCCAAGGACTCCTACGCGACGATCCGACGACCACCGGTCGACAACCTCGAGCCGTTCGTTGCGACGTACGGGCCACTCGTCGAACGGGCGGCCAAAGCGGGTGTACGGATCGCGTTCGAGCACTGCCCGATCATGGGGAACTGGTTGATCTCGCCGCACCTCTGGCGGATCGCGTTCGATCGGCTCGACAACGCGAACGCCGGGCTCTGTTTTGATCCGTCGCACCTGGTCTGGCAGTTCATCGACGCGTACGCCGCCGTCGAGGAATTCGCAGACCGCATCTTCCATGTTCATGCGAAGGACACGGAGATCTTTCGCGACCGACTCGCCCGACGCGGCGTTCTTTCGGACTTCGCGTGGTGGGAAAACAGGCTGCCTGGCTTCGGAGAGCTCAACTGGTCACGGCTCATCCACCTCCTGCGCGCGGGAGGCTACGACGGATCGCTCAGCATCGAGCACGAAGACCCTACGTGGAACGGTTCGGTTGAGCTCGTAGAAGCCGGGCTCGAAGCGGCGCGCGATCATTTGCGTCGTTGCGCTCACGCGGCTGCGGCCAATGCGGCGACCTACACGGCCGGCGACGCAGCGAACGAACGCATGACTCGGCGAGAGTAGTCGCTCCTCTCACTCCCAGCTGTAGAGGACGCGCATGATCTCGCGGCTCACGAGCTTCGGGTACGCTTCGGCGCAGTCGCGGAATGAGTAGCGCGACGCCGGGATGATCTCCGGGTGGAGCTTGTCGGCGGCCATGAGGTCGAGCGAGTCGATCATGTCCTGCGTGTCGCAGTCGCGCGGCGTGATGAGATCGATCTCCCTGCGGAAGAGCGCCATGTAGTCGAGCGTCACCGGGTCCTCGACGGTGCCCTGCAGGACGAGCCTTCCGCACTTTGCCGGATCGTCGTCCCACGTTCGTGGCTTGAGGTAGAGCGACGTCGGTTCGAGGACCGATGCGAGCCCGGTTGCGTCGAACGCCACGTCGGCGCCTCCGCCGGTTATCTCGTGCGCCTTTTCCACCGCCTGCTTGTCGCCGGCGCTCAGCGTGTGGAGCGCGCCTGCCCTCTTCGCCAGGTCGAGCCGATCCTCCGCCATGTCGACGGCGATCACCTTCGCGCCCTTCGCCACGGCGTGCTGAACGACCAGGTGTCCGATCAGCCCCAGCCCGACCACGACTACCCACTCGCCCGAGCGCACCTTCGCTCGCTTGACCCCGTGGAGCGAAATCCCCGCGACCTTCGCGTAGATCGCACGCTCGTCGCTCACGCTCTCCGGAACTACGACGAGCTTGCCCTCGTCGGTGAGCGTGTGCGAAACCTGCCCGCCCCAGCTCTTCACATAGGGGCCGGTCTCGTAGAGGTGAGTTAGTACGAGGAGCCGACTCCCTGGCTTTGTCGTCGTACCGTCACCCGCC
>SKVA01000056.1 GCA_007129695.1 Spirochaetaceae bacterium
AGTACTACGAGGGTACGTTCCTTCAGCGGGTCAACCTGTTGAAGATAAACGACGCGATACGACGGCTGGTCGTGGGTCCCGAACTCGGTGAGATGGTGAGTCGACTCGCCGGTGTGCCCGGTATGCGGGTCTGGCACGACCAGACGCTTCAGAAGCTCCCGTGGGCTAATCCGACGGCGTGGCACCTGGATAACCCGTACTGGTCATTCTACAGTCGGGATTCGATCAGCATCTGGATCGCGCTCGACGACGCGACGGAAGCGAATGGATGCATGTGCTATCTCCCCGGTACTCATCGGACCGCGGAGTTCGAGCGCAACGTGCCGATTTCGCCGAGTATCGGCAAGCTCTTCCGGGCGTACCCCGAGTGGAGCCGGATGGAGCCGATCGTCGGCACGATGAAGCGTGGCGACTGCGGCTTTCACAACGGGCTCACCGCGCACGGCGCGGGAGCGAATATGACCCCCGGCTATCGGCGAGCGATGACGTGCGGGTACATGCCCGACGGCTCCACGTTCAACGGCCAGAAGAACATCCTTCCGGGAGACTACTTCGAATCGCTCGCTATCGGGGATCCACTCGTCAACGACGAACTCAACCCGGTCGTGTGGCCGCAGTAGACGACTCACAACGACCGGCGGCGCCTATTCGCCGCGCGCGGCGCGAACGCGCGCGCTACGCCATGATCGCGGTCTTCTTCGGGCTCGCTCGTCCTGCAAGGCGCGGTGCGCGTCGCTCGATCGCGGCGCGTCCGATCTCGATGTCCTCGCGCGCTTCATCGGGCGTGAAGCATCCGACGGTGACCATGTCGCACTCGCGGATCGTCGCGAACGAGAAGGAGAGCCCGACGAAGGGCGACACCCGACCGGCGGCCATCGACTTGATCGTCATGACCGGCTTCTTCGCGTTCCAGATGACGCGGTGGATGTACTCGACCTCGATCTGCATCAGGAAGCCGACGCAGTTGTAGATCTGGATATACGTCTCTACGTCGTACTCGTTCGCGTCGGAGTAGGTGACCAGTTCGGGCATGTGAGCCGACAGTCCGGGGATCATTCCGTGGTCTCGGATCATCGCCAGGTAGTCGGGCAGTCTTGGGATCGCCTGAAGGTTCTTGTTGACGAGCTGTTCGGTCGACGAGTGGTGCGGGAAGCAGAACGTCGCGCCGTTCGCCGCGCTCGCTGCGATTACCGCGTCGGCCTCGCGGCGCGCCGACTCGGAGTCGTCGACGTTCAGCGGGGGCGTGTCGATCACGATGAGCTTCTTTCCGGTCCGGTCTTCGGCAAGGCGCCTCGCGTCGCACAGCGGCTGGTTGCCTGCGAACAGCCCCATCATCGTGTCGACGCCGGACTCCAGGAAGGTCTCAAGGATCTGCGCGATCGACTCGCGCTCCGCGTGTTGCGAGCGGATCATCGAATCGGCCGCGGGGCTTGTATGGCTGTAGCCGAGCACCCAGTTCGTCCCGATTATCATGCGTGACAGCGAAGCGCCGCCTACCTCGGTCCTTGGAAATCCTTGGCTCATGCGCCCTCCGATTCGCAGAGCATAGCCGAGCGGCTCTACGATTGCAATCGACGCGCGGATTCGGTTATCGCGGCGGCGCTACTCGCCGCCGACCGTATCGGCAGCCTCCAGATGCTCGGCGAATGGGTCGTCTGCGTGGAAGACTCCGTCGCGGTACGCGGTGAGTTCGGAGTCGGACAGAAGCGCCGCTTCGTATCCACGGCGGATCGCTGCGCCGTCCATGCCGCGACCGATCACGACGATCTCCTGCCTCCGGTCGGCCCACTCCGCATCCCAGGTTGCCGCGATCTCGGCGAGCGACTCGACGTCGTCGGCCCAGTGCGACTTGTCGACCGCGGCCCACCAGTAGCCTGCGAGCTCGATCTGCTTCCTCGGACCGGCCTGGCTGAGCGACAGGCAGAACGACGGCTGCGACGCGATCCAGAAGAACCCCTTCGCGCGGATGACGCCCGGTTGCCGCGCTTCAAGAAGGTGGTAGAGCCGATCGGGGTGGAACGGACGGCGCTCGCGGATCGTGAAGCTCGATATCCCGTACTCTTCGGTCTCGGGTACGTGCGCGGCCTCGAGTTCGGCGGCCCACGCGGCGCTTCCCTCCGCCTCGTCCAGATCGAACCGGCCGGTCCCGATCACCCGGTCGAGCGGTACGCGGCCGTAGCTCGTATCGATCAGTTCCGCGCGCGGGTTCATCGTCCGAAGCAGCCGGTGCAGGTTGGCGAGCTCATCGTCAGTGACCAGATCCACCTTGTTCACGACGATGACGTCGGCGAACTCGATCTGGTCGCTCAGCAGGTGCGCAACCGTCCGTTCATCATCGGGACCCACCGCCTGTCCGCGCGCGGCGAGCTCGTTTTCGCGCTGGAGCTCATCGAGCAGGTCTGGCGCGCCGACAACCGTGACCATCGTGTCCAGGCGGGTCAGGTCACGAAGGTCGTTGCCGTCGGGGTCCTCGAACGTGAAGGTCTGCGCGACCGGCAACGGCTCGGAGATCCCCGAGCTCTCGATGAGCAGGTAGTCGAACCGGCCTTCGCGCGCGAGTCGTGCGACCTCTTTCAGGAGATCGTCGCGCAGCGTGCAACAGATGCACCCGTTCGACAGCTCGACCAGCTGCTCGTCGGTGCGGCTGAGCGACCCGCCGTCGCGTATGAGCCGTGCGTCGATGCTGACGTCCGACATGTCGTTGACGATGACCGCTACGCGCAGCCCCGCACGGTTCGACAGCACGTGGTTGAGCAGCGTCGTCTTGCCGGCGCCAAGATAGCCCGACAGCACCGTCACCGGAAGCGCAGCGCTCACAGCTTGCCGGTCTCCACGTAGAGCGCGTGCTGCCGTGCAACCGGGTCATACTTCCTGAACTCCAGCTTGCCCTGGGTGTTCCTGCGGTTCTTCTTCGTGTAGTAGCAGTGCGGGCTCAGCGAGCTCTTGAGCCTGATGATGACGACGGTGCCCTTCTTCTTGGCCATGGCGGTACCTCGATCTAGTAATACCAAGTATTACCGAATCGGTCAAGTCAGGCCCCGAAAAGCTCACTGAGGCGGATCACTCGACGTTCGACTCAGCCCGCCGGGAACGGGTTGCGGCTCTTGAAGCTCCGTTGGTGCCAGTAGGGGTAGGGCCACGCGGTGTCGGTCGCACTGTCCAGGCGCGCGACCTGATCGGGCGTGAGGTTCCAGCCGACCGACTCGATGTTCTGCAGGAGCTGCTCCTGGTTGCGCGCGCCGATGATCACGGTCGACACGGTAGGCCGCTGAAGCAGCCAGTTGATCGCGATCTGCGGGACAGTCTTCCCGGTTTCGGCGGCGATTTCGTCGATCGCGTCGACGACCGTGTAGAGGTGCTCGTCGGAAACCGGAGGGCCGGCCGCGGCGGTTACCGGTAGCCGACTCACCCGCGGGCGAGGCTGGTCGCGGCGGATCTTGCCGGTCAGGCGTCCCCAGCCGAGCGGGCTCCACACGACCGTCCCGATCCCCTGATCGACGGCCAGCGGCATGAGCTCCCACTCGTAGTCGCGGCTGACGAGCGAGTAGTACGCTTGGTGCGCGACGTAGCGAGCCCATCCGTACCGCTCGGATACGGAGAGCGACTTCATCAGGTGCCAACCCGAGAAGTTCGAGCACCCGATGTAGCGAATCTTGCCCGCGGTGACCAGATCATCCAGTACGCGGAGCGTCTCCTCCACGGGGGTCTTCGCGTCGAACCCGTGGAGCTGGAAGAGGTCGATGTAGTCGGTGCCCAGGCGTCGAAGGCTCCGCTCGACCGTCTCGAGCAGGTGGAACCTCGATGAGCCGACCTCGTTCGGTCCGCTCCCGGTCGGGAACGTCGCCTTCGTCGATATGAGCACCTTGTCTCGGCGCCCCTTGATCGTCTGGCCCAGGATCTGCTCGGCATCGCCCCCGCCGTATCCGTCGGCGCTGTCGAACATGGAGAGTCCGTGCTCCAGACAGATGTCGACCAGACGCTTCGCGTCGCTTGCCTGCGTCGAGCTCCACGCGCGCGCGAACTCCGAGTCTCCGCCAAAGCCGGCGGTACCAAGGGTCAGAACCGGGACCGAGAATCCCGATCGCCCGAGCAGTCTGTGTTCCATCATGAGCCTCCCATCGATCTATCGGAAAAGCCTACCACCGGACACGCACGGTCGCAAGCAGGTCGGTGGACAGACGAGTGGAGCATCCGGGATAATGGCCGGGGTCAACCATGAACACAACACAACCAAACATCCTTCTGGTCATCACCGATCAGCACCGCGGCGACTGCCTTGGCATCGACGGGCACCCGGTACTGCAGACGCCCTACCTGGACCACATCGCCGCGAGCGGAGCCCGGTTCCGCAGCGCGTACAGCGCGTGTCCGGTCTGCGTGCCCGCGCGCCGGACGCTGATGACCGGCAAGGCTCCCGCGTCGCACGGTGTCACGATGAACTACAACACGTGGCTCGACGGGCCGACGCTTCCCGCGGTGCTCGGGAGCGCCGGATACCAGACCCACCTGTGCGGCAAGCTCCACCTCTGGCCAGAGCGGGCGATGTACGGATTTCAGAGCGCGGACTGGGCGGACAGCCCGCACGGCCATCACGAGAACGACGACGACTACCAGCGGTTCCTCCGACGCCACGGTGCCGATATGCCGATGGCAGGGGTCGCGCACGGCGCGAACTACAACGGATGGGTCGCCCGCCCCTGGCACCTGGACGAGCGACTCCACTTCACGAACTGGGTCGTCGACAGCGCGATGGAGTTCCTGGATCGGCGAGATCCGACACGACCGTTCTTTCTGAACGTCAGTTTCCATCAGCCACACGAGCCGTGTACGCCACCGCAGCCGTACTGGGACCGCTACATCAACGCCGATCTGCCCGAGCCCGCCGTTGGCGACTGGGCGCGTGTATACGACGAGCCGAACATCGGCCAGCCGGTGACCAGCTGGAGGACGCAGCTGACGCGCGCGCAACAGCGTCAGTACCAGGCCGGCTACTACGGGTGCATCAACCACATCGACGATCAGATCGGGCGGCTGCTCATGGTGCTTCCGCGTAACACGATCGTCTGCTTCGTCTCCGACCACGGCGAGATGCTCGGCGACCACCAGTGGATCCGCAAGCGCACCGCGTACGAAGGCTCGGCCCGGATTCCGTTTCTGATGCAGTTTCCAGGCGGCGTGCGCGTGACACCGGGTCAGGTGCGCGATGAGCCTGTCGAGTTGATGGACGTGATGCCGACGCTGCTCGACGCGGTCGGAGTCGACGCGCCCGCGGGGATGGATGGGCGCAGTCTCATTCCGCTGCTGCGCGGCGATTCGCTCGAGTGGCGCGAGTACGTGCACGGCGAGTGCGCGATCGTGCCGAGTATGGGTAGCGGCATGCACTACGTCACCGACGGGAAGACCAAGTACGTCTGGTATCCCGGGACCGGACACGAGGAGCTTTTCGACCTGGAGCGCGATCCCAAGGAGCTCGTGAATCTCATGTCGGACGCGTCGACCGCGACGGCGCGCGTCGACGAACTGCGCGCCAGGTGGCGCGCGGCGCTGGTGGCCGAACTCGATCGGCGTCCGGAGGGATTCGTCGTGGACGGATCGCTCGCGGTCACCGGCGACGACGCGCCGCCGTGTCTGCCGGGGTACGAGACCGATCGATTTCGAGGCGTCGTTCGAC
>SKVA01000084.1 GCA_007129695.1 Spirochaetaceae bacterium
CGACGGAGAACCCGATCATCAGTCCGAGCGCGGCTCCGGCCGCCCCGCGCGCAGCCAGCCACGCCGTGCGTCGCGATGCTGCCGCGCCGCGGCGCAGCCGGGCTACACCGTACGCGACCCACGCGAACACGATCGTTTCCGGCAATGGTATGAGCGCGAGCAGTGGCGCCCCCGCGGTGATCCACCGGTAAGTCGACAGTAGCGCGTTCGCGCCGACGAACAGCCCGATCGTCGCTACGATCCGCCGCGTCCGGCCGGAGGTCGCCTGCCGCGCGGCTCCTTCACCGTATGAACTTTTATCCATGACGACCAAAATGTACCATCTTCCGGCAGAGTTTTGTTATCATTGCGTCAATGGGCAAGATCGTTCCGTCGTCGGTCGACGACGCTCACGCCGCGTCCGACCACTTTGATCGGGCGTACCGGCTGTGGGTCCGTGCGCAGTGCAGCTTCGTCGTCGTAGCGCTTCTGACCGCGCTACCCTTCGTGCCGGTGCTCTCTTCGTGGACCGCGCTCGCGCTCGCGCTGTGGGGCCTCGCCGCGATGACCGTCCTGTTCGTCGTTGCGGTTCGGACCGCGCCGGCGACGATCGGCAACCCGGTTCCGCACATTCTGACCGGATTACGCCTGGTGTCCGCAACCGGCCTACTGATTCTGACCTGGCGTATCGGGATCGAAACCGGGCGGTGGGTCGGCGGATTCGACGAGCTGCCGCACATGGTGCTCTCCGACGCGCAACAGTGGTGGCTGTTCGCGGTTCTGGTCGTTGCCGCGATCACCGATTTCGTTGACGGGAAGGTCGCTCGCTACCTGGGCCCGAAGGGGTTCGGATCGGTCTGGGACATGGAAAACGACTCGTACTACGCGCTCGCGCTGAGTGTTGCCGCGTGGCTGACCCGAGGCGTGCCCGCCTTCGTGCTCGCGATCGGCGCGATGCGCTACCTCTACTTCTTCGTCGTTCGCGCGGTTGGCGATCCGCCCGACTATCCTCCGGCGTTCAAGCTCTTCTCACGAACCGTGACCGCGACGCTGATCACCGTCCTGGTCGCGGTGTTCCTTCCCCCGCTCGGTTTGATGGTGCGAACGATCGCCGTGGCCGTTGCGCTGGCCCTGCAGATCGTGGCGTTCGGGTGGGACTTCGCGCTGCAGTTCCGGGCCGGAAATGTGCGGTTGCAGTCGGCCCGCAATCCGCGCGGCTACGACTCCTGACCCGTGGAAGAGCGATCCCGCGATTTCTGGATGCTCGTGGTCGGGAATGCCGTGTCCACGCTGGGCAATGCAGTGTATCTGGTCGCGGTCCTGTTGCTTCTGAAAGAGCTGACAGAGTCCGCCTTCGTGATGGGGTTGTTCCAGTTTGTCGCGATTGCCCCGGGCTTCTTCCTGAGCCCCGTGACCGGCACGCTGGTCGACCGGATGTCGCGGCGCACCGTTATCATCGTCGCCGACCTGTTTCGCGGAGTGGTGATGATCGCCGCGAGCGGGCTCCTGCTCTCCCCGGCGACTCGAAGCGCGTTCGTTGTGCTGGTTGCCGCGACGTGTATTGGCATCGGAAACGCGTTCTTCGTTCCCGCTGTTCAGGCGCTCATCCCGTCGCTTGTTCCTCCGTCCAAACTCCGGTGGGCGAACGGGGTCCGCGCCGGTGGAACGCAGCTTTTCAACCTCGCCGGTAACGCCGTCGGCGGGTTGCTGTACGTGGTGCTCGGCGCGCCGTTGCTCTTTCTGATCAACGGCGCGTCATTCGTTGTCTCGGCGCTCCAGGAGAGCTTCATCCGCCCCGACGCGGCAGTGGGTGCTTCCGGCGCGGCGTCGGCTACCGACGGTAGCGTGCGCGATCAGGCGCGCGAAGGGTTGCGCGTCGTGGTCGGCGCCCCGCGCCTTCGACGAGCGATCGCATCGCAGGCCGGACTGTTCGTGCTGTCACCCGTTCTGCTGCTGTCGTTGCCGTTCATCGTGATCGACGAGCTCGGCCTGCCGCAGGCAACGCTCGGGTACGTGTTTGCTGCCGCGCTTGCCGGCGGGATCCTGGCGTTCGCGGTTCTTGGGCGGCGCGGCAGGTCCGACCGCGTCGGCGCGCGGTACCCGCGGATTGGCTACGCGATGACATCGCTCGCGCTCGCGGCCCTTGCGGTCTCCAGTTCGCTGCCATTCGTCGTCGCCGCTGCAGTCGTGATCGGCTCCGCGTCGGCTGCGGTCTATCTCCACGCGATCACGATGATCCAGCGCGAGCACGATCGCGCGATTCATGGACGACTCTTCGCGATTCTGGAAGCGGTCACGTCGCTCGTCGGGCCGGTGAGTTACGTAGCGACCGGGATCCTCCTGGACCTTCTCGGCGCCAACCGACGACCACTGCTGTTTGCGGTCGTCGCGGCGGCGGCCGCGCTCTGGGCACTCGCGTTGAGGATCGCCGATCGCAGGGGATGACCGTCGGGAGTCGACGCCTGGTCGCACGATGGCCGCGCCTTTGGTATACTGAACGAGTAGTCTATTGTCTGGAGGGAGTATGCAGAAGCGATTGTATGGGTCGACCGGTGTAGAGTTGTCCGTCATCGGGTTCGGAGGGATTCTCGTCATGAATGAGAGCGCCGCCGAATCGTCGCGGTTGGTCGCTAAGGCGATCGATGCCGATATCAACTACTTCGACGTCGCTCCGTCGTACGGGAACGCGCAGGAGATGCTCGGCCCCGCACTGAAGCCCTACCGCAACGACGTCTTTCTGGCGTGCAAGACCGGCAAGCGTACGGCCGCGGAGGCCGAACAGGAGCTTCATCAATCGCTTGATCTGCTCAAGACCGATCGGATCGACCTCTACCAGCACCACGCGGTGACGACGATGGAAGACGTCGAGACGATTCTGGGACCCGGCGGCGCGATGGAGACCTTCCTGAAAGCGAAGCGCGCCGGCACGATCCGCTATCTAGGATTCTCCGCGCACAGCGAGGAGGCCGCGCTTGCGCTGTTCGACGCGTACGACTTCGATTCGATCCTCTTTCCCGTCAACTGGGTCACATGGAACACCGGGAGGTTCGGGCCGAGCGTGCTCGAGCGCGCGCAGCAGAAGGGCGCCGCGATCCTGGCGCTGAAGGCGATGGCCAAGCGGAAGTGGTACGATGAAAAGGAGCGGGAAGCGTGGCCGAAGTGCTGGTACCGCCCGGTCGAGACCTTCGCGGAGGCCGAACTCGGGTTGCGGTTCACGCTGTCCAAGCCCGTCACCGCGGCCGTGTGTCCGGGCCACGAGCAGTTTCTGGACTGGATGCTTGCGGCCGAACCCGATCTCACGCCGCTTTCTGAGCGTGAGGAGGAGGAGCTTGCGGCGAGAGCGCGTGGGCTCGATCCGATCTTCGTACACTAGCGCCCCGATCCCCGCCGGGGCGGAGGATCCGCGCTTCCTGACCGAACAGATAGTCACGTACCTGGGCAACAAGCGCGGGCTTCTGTCGTTCATCAAGCCCGTGTTCGACGCTGTGCTCGTCGAGTCGGGTCGCGAAAGGTTACGTGGTGCCGATCTGTTCGCCGGTTCGGGCGCAGTGGCGCGGCTGATGAAGGGCTACTGCCATGAGCTTACCGTCAACGATCTGGAACCCTACGCCGCGGTTCTCGGCCGCTGCTACCTCGCGAACCGGTCTGATCTGGATTCCAACAGGCTCGCTGACACTCATCGCACGCTGACAAGGCGACTCGACTCGGGAGATCTGGAGCGCGGCATCATCGCCGAGCTCTACGCGCCTGCCGACGACGACGCGATCAGGCCCGCGGAGCGGGTCTTCTACACGCAGCGCAACGCGCGCTATCTGGACACCGCGCGCCGCCTCATCGCCGAACTCCCCGCGGTCGATCAGCCGTTCTTTCTCGCGCCGCTTCTCTACGAGGCGTCGGTCCACGCGAACACGTCGGGCGTGTTCAAGGGGTTCTACAAGGACGCGACGACCGGGATCGGGCGGTTCGGCGGCACCGCCGAAAACGCGCTGTCACGGATCACCGCCGACATCGGGTTGCCGTTTCCAGTCTGGAGTCGGTACGACACCGACCTGCGGGTGGAACTTGGTGACGCGATCGATGCTGCGCGGTCGCTGTCGTCGCTCGATCTTGTCTACCTTGACCCGCCGTACAACCAGCATCCCTACGGGTCGAACTACTTCATGCTCAATCTGCTTTGCGACTACCGGCGACCCGCTACTCTCAGCGCGGTCTCCGGGATTCCCCCAGACTGGAACCGGTCGGTTTACAACCGCCGTGCGTCGGCGCTCGATGCGCTCGAGGCGCTGGTTCGTGCAATCGACGCGTCGCACGTGGTGATCTCGTTCAATTCGGAGGGCTTCGTTCCGATCGAGCGGATGACTGCGATGCTCGCATTGGCCGGCCGGGTCGATGTGCTCCGGACGCCGTACAACACCTTTCGCGGCAGCCGTAACCTGCGCAGCCGTGACCTCCACGTCACCGAGTACCTGTTCGTGCTCAGAAGGTGAGCCGATCGACCAGGAATGCGCCGCGGTTCGCGCCCAGCTCGATGTCGACCCGCGTCCGGCCGTCTGCGCCGATCGTGCAATCGATGTCGCGGATCTCGGCGGTATGCGGGTCCCACAGCGACAGATCGAGGCGGTCGCGCAGGCTCACCGTAATCCGACGGTCTGAGTCTTGCAGGTTGGCGATCAGAAAGAGGTGTTTTGAGTCGTACACCTTGTGGATGAGGCCGACGCCGACCGACGGAGTGATGCGCGCATCCGGGCTCGGCAGCGCTCGATCAATCGTTGCCGCGAGCCGCTCGGCGGCGTCCGGGCCGCCTCCCGCGGCCGGCCATTCGATGTGCCGGGCGTTCGGATGGTCGGCGATCAGGCGCCTCAACCGCGACGGAGCGTTGGCCGAGTCGAACCGCGCGCATTCCGTCGGCATCTGCCCGACCGCGATCACGCGTCCGCCCGACTCCAGCAGCGCATCGATCGCGTCAACGGTCGACGGGCGCACCGCGCGCACCGCCGGCAGGATCAGTAGCGGGAATCGGCCCACGTGCGGTTCACCGTCGACCAGGAGCGCCCCGTCTGACACCCGACCGCGCTCGTCGAGCGTGTCGGGGTGGAGGAATCTGTAGTCGACTCCGATCTCCCGCGACAGGAGCATCCCGATGTCGACATAGTTGCTGTGCGGAACCGCAACGCCGCCCCGGTACGGACCGAGTTCGCCGTCGAAGTGGTGCGCCGCGTAGAGTCCGTCGATCGGATAGAGCACCGCGACGTCCGCGACGTGACGTCCATCGTTCTGAAGCAGCAGATTCAGTCGCGACAGGAATGCGTTGAACGCA
The DNA here is from genome assembly GCA_007129695.1 of Spirochaetaceae bacterium. Taxonomy (GTDB): domain Bacteria; phylum Spirochaetota; class Spirochaetia; order DSM-27196; family SLST01; genus SLST01. Next base: position 5,297 of record SKVA01000084.1, read on the forward strand.
GGCAGCCCATCGGCGTAGATCGGGCTTCGCAGTGAAAGCTCGGGTCTGAACACGACCTTCTGGTCGTCGTACCAGACCGCGTGCGGGATCAGCATCGTGATCCCCGCGGTGTACTGATCGAGCGCGATCCGGTATATCTCGCTCCAGTCGATGTCTCCCATCGCGCCGTACGTTTCCGACATCACGACCGTTCGGTCGTACGCGTACGCGGCCGAACTGATGACCTTGTAGAATCTCTCAGCGGGTCGGTTCCCGCCGATCTTGTCGATCCCGGGAATAGCCTGGTACCGGAAGCACGCGATCAGGTCGCCGGCGACCGACGACGGGTTCTCTATCTCCTCCTGGTCCTGGTGACCCATCGCGTTGATCGCGTGGTCGTCGGCCCATCGCTGGATCGTGCCGGCGAACCCGCTGGCGTAGAGTTCGGTTCGCGTCGACAGCAGGCACGCGCGCGCCGCAGCCGTGTCCGGGCCGATGTCGTACCAGAGCGCCGGGTAGAGCGGGGCAGGGTCAAAGCCATGGATCTCCCGGAAGCGCTCCGGAAAGCGCGCAGTCCACGTCCGTCCCTGAGCACGGTAGAGCGTCGGTTCGTCGTGAAAGGTCGTATCGATCGTCGTACCGAAGTGGTTCGCAAACCGCGCGTAGTACCGCTCGTGCGTCAGCGCGACGAACGCCTGACCGGCTTCGGGGTCAAGATAGTCGCAGAGTGGCTCGCCGTCGGTCACGCAGCAAAATACCATCAGCTGCCAGATACCCGCGGGCGCGTCCCACGCGACCGTCACCGAATCGCGATCGCACGTCAGGTGGAGCGTATCGCCGGGCGCGACTATCCGATCGGAGTCTGCGAGCAGGATCAGGTCGCCCGACACCGCGTTCATTGTGACGATGGACTGGACGGCCGACCGGTCGCCCACGGCTTGGGGAAGGACCATCGCGATGCGGGCGGGCCCCGACGCCATCCGCTCGTACTTGTCGAGTCGTTTGAGCAGCAGCTCCGGGTGCCGCTCGGCGAACACCCCGCGCGACGTGGAGTTCGGTGCGCCGACCGAACCGCTCGGGAACCCGAACTCGTCGTAGAGCGACAACCGCATACTGAGTTCGCTTGCGTACTCGACGGCCGTTTCGTACCGCGAAAAGTACTCATCGCTCAGATACGACGGCGACAGCCCGTACCCGAACGGCAGGATGCCGACGCCCCCGTAGCCGGCGTCACGGCACATCCGCAGCTGCTCACGGATGCCGTCGTGCGTGATCGCAGTATCGTTCCAGAACCAGAGCGGCCTGGGTCTGGACTCCATCGGTGGGTGCGCAAAGCTGCTTCGCATCGTCGGCCAGTCGTACGTCGGTTGTGTCTGCCGGTGCATGCGCTCAAGCATAGCGGAGGCGCCCCATCGTTGACAATCGGAGGCAAAACCATCATTCATAGGCTCAGAAATGGAACGGACTCGAAGGCAGCGTCGGCCTGTCCATACACCATCGGCCCGGGTCATCGTCACGTACGGTCGAAGCCTCATGTCGGTCGTGATCGCTCACTCGCTCGGGAAGCGCGGGATCGAGGTCCTTGGCTGCGACGATGTCGAGATGACGGTTCTGTCGTTCTCTCGATACGTCAAACGCAGCTTCGTGCACGCGCCGTTCGACGCCGATCCAGAAGCGTTTGTGGACGATCTGGTCGCGAAGGTGCGCAAGCTCAGACCCGATACCGACATCCCGTACGTACTCCTGCCGGTCTTCCGCGAGACCGAGGTGATCGCGAAGCATCGGCACCGCTTCGAACCGTACATCACCGTCGCCGCCCCGTCGTACGACGCGATGCGTCGTGTCCATCCCAAGGATGAACTGTTCCACACCGCAGTCGAACTCGGGATCGAGATTCCCCGAACGTGGAACCCCAGGACGGCGGAGGAACTCGACGGTGCAATCCCGGAGATGACATTTCCGGTGCTGATCAAGCCGCCCGACGATACCGGTGGGCGGGGCATCGTCAGTTGCGCGAGTCCCGCGGAACTACGCACCCGGCTGCGCCGTTACCACTCCGAACGATCGACCGATGCGCTGATTCAGGAGTTCGCCCCTGGCGACGACTACTGTCTGACCGTGCTCTTCGAGCATGGGACGCTGAAAGCGAGTATGGCGTACCGGAACCTGCGTCGCTTTCCCGCAGAGTCGGGCGCCGGCATCTTCCGCGAGACCGTGGATGATGCACAGTTCCTGGATGTTGCGCGACGGCTGCTCGGACCGTTGCAGTGGAACGGGATCGCGGAGCTCGACTTCCGGTGGGACGGCAGACCCGGTTCACCGGCGCGACTGCTCGAGGTCAACCCGCGGTTCTGGGCCGGGCTCTTTCAATCGGTTGACTCGGGCATCGACTTCCCGTGGATGCTGTATCAGCTGGCGGTCACCGGTTCGGCGCCGCCGTCGACCGGCAGCAGGATTGGCCACCGGACGAAGGTCCCCGGGCTCTGGCTCGTGAGCGCGGTGCGCGATGTCACGGGTTCGGACAATCGGTTCGAGCGTCTGCGACACGCGTGGCAGGAGGCGCGTACCCGGATCAAGGACAACGATATCCGCGAAGGTTTCGCCGAACTGTCACGCTCGATGGAGCGGCGTACGACGCTACGACAGACGATCGCGACGCTGCGCGCGATCATACAGGACGGACGCAAGGCGAAGAACGACCTGTTCTACCGCGACGATCCGTTCATTGTGCTCGGCGTGATGTTCGTGCTCGCATCGCTGATCAGGCATCGGCGGTTGCCGCCGGAGATCCGATCCCGCTGACCGGAGTCTGCGATGAAGGCGCGACCCGCAATCGCCATCACATCGTCACGATCTCTGCTCTCGCCCGGGTACTTCGCTATCGCGATTCCAGTCTGGCTCGGCGGCGGCAGACCCCTGCGGATCAGTCCGCGTAGCGCGCCCGATCCCGATTCGATCGACGCCTTGATCGTCGCGGGCGGTGCCGACGTCGCGCCCGATCTCTACGGGTACCAGACTGTGCCACGTAAGCGGTACAACCGGGTCCGCGATCTCAACGAGATCTGGTGGGTCGAGCACGCTCGTGAGCGCGGGGTTCCGATCCTGGGGATCTGCCGGGGCGCGCAACTGATGAACGTCGCCGCCGGTGGCACGCTCCACCAGGCCGTGAGGACCGCGTACCGCAACGCACGATATCCGCACCATCCCATCGCGCACCTGGCCTTCCGCAAGCGGATATTCGTTGACGCGAACTCGGTGTTCGGTCGGCTCGTCGGGCGGCCGGAGCTGATGGTCAACTCGCTCCATAGGCAGGCGATCGACCGGATCGGACGCGGGCTGAAGGTCACCGCGCGCGAGCAGAACGGCGTCGTCCAGACGATCGAAGACGTGCGACACGGTTTCTGCATCGGCGTCCAGTTCCACCCCGAGCTTCTGATCTATCGCGCGGTGTTCAGGCGGCTGTTTCGCGCGCTCATCGCCAGCGCCCTGCGTTTGCATTCGCGTCGCAGTCGGAGTACGATATCAGTGGAGGCTACCATGAAGGTCAGTCGAAACGATCCGTGTCCCTGCGGCAGCGGAAAGAAGTACAAGCACTGCTGCTACGCGCGCGATATGGAACAGCGCGCGCAGACGGCCGAGGCGGAAGCCGCGAAGGCAGCCGAGGAGGCGGCGCAGGCGGGGTCCGAGGCCGATGAGGCCGAATCGGACGCCGATGGCGCCGGCGCGGCCGACGACGCGCGACGCCGTGATCACCAGAAGGACCGGTCGCGATTCCAGGGCGATAACCGCGGCAAGTCGAGCAGCTTTCGCCCGCGCGCGACCCGGGGCGCCCAGCGCGGCTCATGACCGACGATCGTGACGATCGCTCGCAGCAGCTGAACGAGCGGATCCGTCGCCAGATCGAGTCGGTCGCAGCCGACTCGGGCCTGCCGCCGGGCGAGGACTCGATTCGTCGCATCACCGAGAACTGGCTCGCGAAGCGACGGCTCTACCACGAGCAGACCGACGCGCTGCGGATGGTCGTCGCCGAAGCGTTGGAGATCGACGATCCGAACGGGATGCTGCTACTGACGTACTCCGGGTCGCTGATCGTTCTCGGACCCGCGAGCGACGACGGACGCGATCTGGAGTACGTCAGTATCGCGTTGCGGACCGATGTACCGCAGATCCTGAGGGCCGCGCGTGTGAGCGTCGGTGCTCGCGTGACCGTGGATGCACCGCTCGTGCTATCCGACTCACCGCTCGAACACAGCTCGGATCTGTTGTCGATCGCGACGTTCGACCAGAGCGTGTCGGTTGCCGATCAGGCCGAACGGTTGCGTCAGGCGGCAATCTTCCTGACGAATGGGTTCGTACGCGCGAACCGAACGATGGCTGACGCTCCGTTGATAGACCATTTCACCATACGCGGGATCGTCGGTTACGTCGCCGCGCGAAACGGTGTCACGCAGACCGTCGCCCGGGATATCATCGACGATTACCTGTCGACGGTCGAAGCGGGTATGATGCTCGGCGAGCGCGTGTCGGTCGGCTCGCTCGGGAGCGCGCGGCTGGCGCTGCGGACGGCGACGAAGGCACGGATGGGTCGCAACCCCGCCACCGGCGAAGAGATCCTGATTCCGGCCAAACCTGACCGGGCGACCCCGAAGCTTGCGTTCTCTGCACGCGTGAAGGATCGAGCCGAGCGCGTCCCGGTCGAGCGGATCGAGTAGGCCCGCGCCGGGCGCGGCCTCCCGCTCCCGATTCGGGTCGGTGTGAAACTGCTCCCGATGTGTGTGATTCGGTGTAACGTCGAACTCGAAGCGGTGTTTAACTTACAAATGTGTCTATAGGAGGCACCAATGGGTGACAAACCCGCCAAGAAGACGACTGGTTCGAAGCCGGCCAAGCCGGCCGCGACGAACCAGAAGCCGGCGCCCGCAAAAAAGGGCAAGTAGTACGCTACTTCACTAGTCGGCCCGGAGCAATCCGGGCCTCTTGTTTTTGCCCCCCCGCTCTGGTATAGATAGTGGCCGGTTCACCGGCGCCGGAGCACCGATGCGATTCCTTACCGTATGTCTGAATCCAACCGTCCAACGCACGCTGGTCGTGCGATCGCTCGAGCCCGGTGAGGTGAACCGCGCCGCGAGCGTGCGCGTAGATTCGGCCGGGAAAGGAGCCAACGTCGGACGCGTTATCCACCAACTCGGCCACGACGTTGTCCACTTGACGCAGGCCGGCGGACCCGACGGCGAGCTCTTTCTCCGCCTGTGCGCCGCCGACGGGCTCGCTGTGATCGGCGTACCCACAACGAGTAACGCGCGCACGTGCACGACGGTCATCGACGAGGCGAGTCGCTCGACGACCGAACTCGTCGAACCGACCGAGCCGGTCGACCCCGGGTGCGAGTCCCGGGTCTGGGACGCGTACGTCGCCGCGCTGTCCGACGCGCGCAGCGTCGCCATTTCCGGGAGCAAGGCTCCCGGTTTCAGCGCCGATGTGTTCCCGAAGATGGTCGAAGCCGCGCGAAAGCAAGGCGCATTTGTCCTGGTGGACTATCGCGGCGATGACTTGAAAGCATCGATCGAACATCGCCCCGACGTGATCAAACCGAATCTTGCAGAGTTTGTCTCTACGTTTCTTGCCGACTCGGTGTCCGACGGCTCGGTGTCCGAGGAGACCGACGAGCGCGATCTGCTTGTCGCGGTGGAGCGGGAGATGCTCCGGATTCACCGCGACGCCGGGGCGGTCGTCGTGCTGACTCGTGGCAAGCGGGAAACGCTCGTCGCGGTCGACGGCCGCGTGACGCGCGTGCCGGTTCTGCCGGTCACTCCCGTGAACACCATCGGGTGCGGCGACGCGTTCGCAGCCGGACTCGCGGTCGCGCTCCACGACGGCGCAACGCCTCTGGACGCCGTTGACCGAGCTCACGAGTGCGCCGCCGCGAACGCCCGCCTCCTTCGGCCAGGCGTGATCCGGTAGGCTCGTGCCGGCGCTGGCGGCTGCTCTCAGCGCTCGATCGCCGGCCGGTCGATGAACTCGAGATGGTCGGTCGTCGCGCGGCTCAGGTCGCCGTAGTGGCCCCGCATCTGTTCGGGTAACAGATGCGCGATCTGGTACATCATCTCATCGGTGATCGCGCGCAGCTCGGATGGGTTCGGCCGGGACACCGAACCGGCGGTGGCTTTCACGTAAAACGGCCTGCCCGCGCGGAAGACGACCCTCGACCGTCGTAGCCGCCGCATGCACGCGCCGGCACCCCGAAACCCCCAGTGGACGATCGGGTAGACCGGTACGCGTCGCATCGTCGCAAGGAGCGCGACCCCCGGGTGAGCGCGCTGCAGCGATTCGCTCGCGCTGCGCGTTCCTTCGGGCGCCATGCCCAAAAAGTGCCCACGGTCGAGCGCGCGTACGCACCGGCGCATCGCTCGCGTGTCGGCCTTGCCCCTGGAAACCGGGATGATCCCCCACAACCGCATGAAGAACCTGGTCGCTACGTTGCCCCATAGCTCGATCTTGCCGAGCGCCGTTGTCGGCCGCGGTTGCATGAACACGTAGTACGCCGGTCCTTCCAGATTCGAAGTGTGGTTCGTCAGGATGATCCCGGGTCCGTGCGACGGCAGCGTCTGGAGCTCGTCGATGTCCATGACGTAGACGAGCCGGAACAGCGCGCGGACGGTTGCATTGACGAAGCGCTCAAGATAGCTCACGGTGAACCAAGATTACGATGCACGCCGATCGGAGGCAAGAGGTCGCAGCCCCGCCAGCCGTCGGTTACCACGGAGTTTCGATGAAATACGAGCTACAGACGATCCCGGTCCTGGACGCGTACCAGGCGCGCCCCCACTGCGTCCTCTGCTACCTCGAGCGGCAGAGCGAGGAGCGCAACACGACCTTCTTCCTGGGTAACTCGATCATGGCGCCGGAGATGCGCGTCCGGCTGAACGAGCACGGTTTCTGCCCGCGCCACCTCTACAAGCTCCTCGACGGCGAGGGAAAGCTCGGCTACTCGCTCGCGCTGTCGACTCATCTCGATTCGGTGAACAAGCGGGTCGCGTCACAGCTTGCGGCCGTATCGCGATCGCGTGGGCGGGCTGTGGCCCGATCGACCGCCGAGTTCTGCCGTCGTCTTGCCGATCAGGAACGCGACTGCCTGATGTGCGAACGAATCCGCACGAACCTGCTGAACTTCACCTACACCGTCGTGAGGCTGTACGCCGACGAACCCGAGTTCAAGGAGACGCTCCGGCAGTCGGCCGGATTCTGCTTCCACCATCTGCAGGAGCTTGTGCCGATGGCGCCCGAGGTGCTGCGCGGGACGCAGCTGGAAGAGTGGTTCGCCGATCTGATCGCGCTCCACGAGCGTTCCACAGCTGCGCTGATCGACGACCTGGAGGCGTTTACGTGGCAGTTTGACTATCAGACCGAGCGCACAACACCGGAACACGCGCGCGATGCGGTGCCAAGGGCGGTCGCGAAACTCGCCGGCAACCGGTAGCTTCTACTGGAACCACTCCGACGGTATTGCCAGCTCCATCGCGCGTCCGTTTACCCGTACCGACGCGCCGAACCCACCGGGGTCCTGCATCTGCGCGGCCGTGAGCTCGAACCGGAGCGACTGGACAGGTCCACCGGTCAGCGTGAGGTCGACGCGCGACGCACCGCCCGAAGCGGTAACGGTACCCGACACGGTCCGGTAGATCGTTTCAAAGTCGGTCACGTCGAACGCGAGGAGCGTCAGCGCTCCCGATTGTTGGTTCAGATCGACGCCTGGTAGTGGTCTGCCGACCGCCGCCGACATCGATGCGGCGATCGTCGCTCCGAAACCAGCGTAGAGCGCTTGTTCGGCGTCGGCGATGGAAACGGCCGGTCCACTTCCTGCGCAGGCAGCCAGCGTGACGACGAGCAATGCGATCGACGCCAGACGGAGTACACTCTTGTTCATCAATTCCCCTTGCGCGGCATTATACCGGTGCGCGGTCGTTGCGCAACCGTTTCTGGATCGCCGGCGCAACCACATGTCTGCGCCGGCGCGAATCGAGCCGCGAAATTGCCTCTTGCCAAAAACGTGTTTTCACCGCATACTATAGCTCAGCGCTGATGGTGTGAATTGATTTGCTTGGTTGACCTGCCTACTGCTGAGAGCCCACGCAAAACCTCATGACCTCTGAGCTGATTAAAGAAGGATCTCCACGTGAGAGTGGAGACGAAGGAGTTAGCAGTGGCTAGCAAACTGTATGTGGGTAACCTGAGCTACCGAACCGAGCAGGAGAGCCTCCGATCGCTCTTCTCGCAGTTCGGCGAGGTCGTGTCGGCTACCGTCCTCACCGACCGGGAGACCGGACGCTCACGCGGCTTCGGTTTCGTCGAGATGGCTGACCAGGATGCGGCAACCGCCGCGATTCAGGCGCTGAACGGCACCGAGCACGAAGGCCGGATGCTGAAGGTCAATGAGGCCCGGGAGCGACAACCGCGCGATAACGACCGACGCTACTGAGCCTTGCCCGCATGAACGGCCCGGTTCGACCGGGCCGTTTTCATTTTCTGACCGAAGGAGGGCTGATGGCTCGTAACGTATACCGTGGCGACAAGCGTCGCCGGGAACTCGCCAAGAAGAAGAAGCGCGAAGAGAAGCTCGCTCGAAAGCAGGACAAACCGCCCGGTGAGGGCGAAGCAGAAACCCAGGACCTCTCTTATCTCGAATATCTGCATCCTGGCGGCGTACCTGAGGAACTCCTCCCCGATCAGGAAGACGAAGAAGACGAAGACGAAGACGAAGACGACGACGACGACTGAGACGAAGCGCTCGCTCCAGCCACCGGGCCGGGGCGCACGAAGTCTTCCCTGCTGCAGCTCCTGCGGGCTGCACCGTACCCTTCCGAGGCGATAACCGCCTTTTTGAACCCCTACACCGCCAGCATTTCGTTGATCGCTGCCGCGGCTTTCCTGCCTTCGCCCATCGCAAGGATTACGGTGGCCGCGCCGAGCACGATATCCCCGCCGGCGAAGACTCGATCCATGCTGGTCTTCCCCCGCTCATCGGTGACGATGTTGCCCCACTTGTTCGCTTCGAGCTCCGGCGTCGTGCGCGTGATCAACGGGTTCGAGTCGTTGCCGATCGACACGATCACTGTATCCAGATCGATGACGCTCTCGCTTCCTGGAATCGGTACCGGGCGGCGCCGGCCCGACTCGTCGGGTTCACCGAGCTCGTACTCCTGGATCTCGATCCCGACGACCCGGTCGTTCTCATCGCCAATGATCCGCGTCGGACTCTTCAGCAGCATGAACCGGACGCCCTCTTCTTCGGCGTGATCGACTTCCTCTGCACGCGCCGGCATCTCCACGCGGCTGCGGCGGTAGATCACGTAGACCTCTTCGGCACCGATCCGGATCGCCGTTCGGGCGGCGTCCATCGCGACGTTACCGCCGCCAAGGACCGCGACGCGCCTGGGCTGGTAGATCGGTGTGTGCGCCTTGTCGCTGTCGTACGCCTTCATCAGGTTGCTACGCGTCAGGAACTCGTTCGCCGCGAAGACGCCGACCAGGTTCTCGCCTTCGATGCGCATGAAGCGGGGCAGGCCCGCGCCGGTTCCGATAAACGCCGCGTCGTAGCCGTCCTTGTCCAGAAGGTCGCGTAGTTTCCGCGTCTGTCCGACCAGGAAGTTTGTCCTGATCTCGACGCCCATCGCTTCGAGAGTCCGAAGCTCGTCCTCCACGATTCGCTTGGGGAGCCTGAACTCGGGGATCCCGTAGATCATCACACCGCCGGGCTTATGGAACGCCTCGAAGATCGTCACCTCGTGCCCCTCCCGGCGCACGTCGGCCGCCACCGTGATCGACGCCGGTCCGCTTCCGATCACCGCGACCTTCCTGCCCGTGGGCGGCTTGACGTCGGGCGCTTCGGCGGCCGCCATCGGTCGACCCGATTCGGCCGGGTCGTCGGTACCGAGCGCGCTTGGCGGGGTTGGATTCGGGTCGGCGAGCGCGTCGTCGGATAGCCCTTGCAGACCCGCGCCCCAGTCGGCGACGAACCGCTCGATCCGCCCGATCGATACGCTCTTGAACGTGTCCTTGAGCGACTTGCCGACCGTGCAGTACTCCTGGCACTGGTTCTCCTGGGGGCAGACGCGTCCGCAGATTGACGGGAGGAGGCTGGTCTCCCGGATCGTCGCGAGCGACGCTTCGTAGTCGCCTTCTGCAACCTGCCTGATGAAGCGTGGGATGTCGATCTGAACGGGGCACCCGGCGACGCACGGAGCGTTGCGGCACTGAAGGCATCGCTCGGCTTCCACGCGCGCCTGTTCTTCGAAGTAGCCGAACGTGACCTCCGACATGTTTCTCCCACGGACGATCGGGTCCTGGCTGGGCATCTCCTGCTGCGGGATCGCGAGTCGATCGCGCGCCTTGAGCTGCTCCTTCGCCTGGAGTTCGGCGAGCAGACGGCGCGCCTGGTCGCGAAGCTCGATCGGTGAGGTATGGCTCATACGTTCCCCTTTGCTGTGGCCTGTGCCTCCGCGAGGCAGGCGTGCTTCGCGCGCTCCTCCTGTGCTCGGTAGCTCTGGAGGCGCTTAATCATGTTGTCGAAGTCGACCTGGTGGCCGTCAAACTCCGGACCGTCGACGCAGACGAACCGGGTCTCGCCACCGACGGTCACGCGGCAGCCGCCGCACATTCCGGTGCCGTCGACCATGATCGTGTTCAAACTCACCATCGTACGCACGTCGTACGGCTTCGTTGTCGCGGCTGCGAACTTCATCATTATGGGCGGGCCGATCGCGACCGCCAGATCGGGGCGTGGATCGCGCTCGCACAGCTCTTTCAGCGGTTCGGTGACGAGCGCCTTGCGTCCGTGCGAGCCGTCGTCGGTCACAATAATGAGCTCGTCGGCGATCCGGGTGAATTGCTCCTCCAGGATCACTAGTTCCTTCGACCGTGCGCCGATGATGACCGACAGTCGGTTGCCCGCGTCCTTGAGCGCCTGCGCGATCGGGTAGAGCGGCGCAGCACCGATCCCGCCTCCGACGCAGACCGCGTGTCCGAAGTTCTCGATGTGCGTCGGGTTACCAAGAGGGCCGAGCACCGCGGCGACCGCTTCGCCCTGCCGCAGCTGAGCGAGTCGCATCGTCGTGCCACCGACCGCCTGGAAGATGATCGTTATCCAACCCGCTTCCGGATCCGCGTCCGCGATCGTCAGCGGAATTCGCTCGCCGTATTCGGTGTCTACCTGCAGAATGATGAACTGACCCGGTGACCGTGCCTCGGCGATGAGCGGCGCGGTGATCCGCATCAGGTAGACCTGCTCGGACAGTTGGCGCTTTTCTATGATTGTGTGCACAGTCTTCCTCCGTGAGCCCGGGTGCGACCCGGGGGCCGCTGTCGCGTCGATCGAGGCGGCGATGATTTCCTGTAGAGCCCGATTGTATATCAGCTGCGCTCAACCGTAAAGCGAGGCGAGCCGGTCGTAGGTCGACGCGAGCGCGTCGTCGGCAAGGATCTGCGCCCATGCGTCGTTGCGCGCGGCGCCGCCGATCAGCGTCAGGCGCCCGATGTCGCGGCGCGCGTCGAAGACGTCCAGGACCGACCGGAACGCGTGCGCGACCTCCTCCAGAACCGCTCGCGCCAGATCGCCGGTCGTGTGGCGCGCGCTGAGTCCGATGAACGCGCCGCGCGCCCGCGGGTTCCATCCGGGGCTGCGTTCGCCGAGCAGATGCGGTAGAAAAACGAGCGCGCGCGCCGGGTTCGCTCTCCATCGCCAGGCGGTTGAGTGTCTCGTACTCGGCATCGGACACAGTGTCGGCGAGTCACGGTTATGAGAGGCCCGCGGCCTGGATTGTGCCGCACGGAATGTAGAGCGACGGGTCGGGGTAGACCCACGTGAAGGTTCGCTGCCGGGGGTCGAGCATCGGATCGCGCGACGCGGTCGCGAGCCAACCCGACGATCCGATCACGTTGTACGCGTCGCCGTCGTGGATAGCGCCCGCTCCGATCGTCGCGCACGCGCCGTCGCCGCCGCCGATCACGACGGGGGTTCCTGGGCGAATCCCGGTCAGTCGCGACGCGGAAATGGTAACGGCGCCGACAACCGTCGTCGACGGCACCGCGTCGGGAACGAGCGACGCACGAATACCTGCCGCGCCGAGCAGTTCAGGCGACCATCGGCGCGCGCGCAGATCGAACGCGCCGGTTCCTGCCGCGTCCGATGCCCGGTGATGCCGTACGCGATGTCGGCTGGTATTCTCCTCGCGAGTTCGTCGGCTTGTTCGGTCGCGCGCAGATCGGCCCAGATGATCGAGTCGTGAAGAGGACCGCCTTGTTTCCGGTCGTGCCCAGGTCGTGCGCCAGGAGGTAGCCCACGGCAGGCTACTCGAGTCGCTCGAACAGCAGCGACTGGTACGATTCGAGCGGACCGATCGTGACGTCGCCTTCTGACAGGTCTACCGTTTGCCCGGTCCACACCTCGCGGTAGCGTCGGGCAGCGGGAACCGTGGCGCCCCAGAGACGGGCGACCTCTGCTGCCTGGGCGAGCAGGTAGTCGGCCTCCACGACGATGGACGCCTTTTTTCGGTGCATGTTGAACACGCCCAGATAGCCCGACGTGTTGTAGATTACCGACGGTAGTTCACGCGCCATCATATCGAGCGGGATCAGCCGCCCGTTGAAGCATTCGTCGGTGATGCGCTGGATCAGCCCGATCTCTCGGAGCACGCCATCGTCCAGTGCCGAAAAGTCGTCGGAGTAGAGGAGCAGCCCTCCGGTGAGCGCGATCGCGTTGATCTGTGTGCGTCGCTGATGCGCGGTGAGCGACGTCCCCTCGGTTCGCAGCATCAGGCAGTCGGGGTCGTTCAGCCAGAGCGCGCGATGCATACCGCCACGAACGATGCTGTTGCGTACGCTGTTGCGCACGCCCACCATCGCGCCGGTGCGAAGCAGCTTGCCCTTGCGTTCGATCCAGTAGCCCCCGGTGTCGGGGCCGATGCGCATCGCGTCGACCGTGCCGATCCCCGCAATGAGCGGCATTCCGCACCCGACCAGGAAGACATCTTCGTTCGTGTTGGCCTCTGCGACCTCGCGGATGATGCGCATCCCCCGCTTGAGGACCTCGGTTCGCGACAGATGGAGCGCGTGGTGCGTCCCGCCGCGGAGGCAGCCGCCGAACAGGAAGTCGCACTTCAGGTAGGGGAAGCCCCAGTCGCCGACCACGGTCTTGATCACCCGGCGCAGATACTCCTCGAACCGCGGGTTGGTGATATCGAGCCCGTA
>SKVA01000386.1 GCA_007129695.1 Spirochaetaceae bacterium
CGGTCACGTGGATCACTGTAGCGTCGGGAAAGAGCTCGCGCATCCAGCGGAAGCGCAGCTCGCCCGCGATTGGCTCATGCTGCAAGGTGCAGAGAAAGACGGTTACGTGCCCTGCGTACGCGCGCGCGAACCGGATCAGGTACTCGTGCCCGGCGTGAGGTGGCATGAATCGCCCGATCACGACGCCGGTCGGTTTTGTACTCACTAGAAGCGATACTACTATCGGAGGCTGCCTGCGGCAATGTATACTGCCCGAATGGAGCCGTTGCGCCGATCAGCACTCCTCCTCACCGTCTGCGCCCTCCTACTGGTATCTACGACTATGTACGCGCAGGTCTCGCCCGGCGATTCCCGTCGCCGGGTCGATCTCACCGGATCGATCGGCATTGTCCGGAGCATCGGCTATCTGGGCCGCTACGCCGGGATCGAATCGTTTGTGTCGGCCTCCTACGGGATCCTTTCTGCCGGTGCCGGTGGGCGCTTCGTCGCCGGGACGAGCCAGCTGGACGTGCACCTGGCCCCGGCGCTCCGCGTCGGATTCTGGTGGTTCTACGCGGGCGGCGGCTGGATCGTGGAAGTCGTCGATCGGACCAGTCGCTACCAGGTCATCGACTCCGGACCCTACGTCGCCGCCGGAATCGCGCCGTCGATCCGGATCGGTCGCGTCGGTCGGTTCGGCATCGACCTGGGCTACGAGGTCTTCTTCCCGCTCTGGCCAGATCCGGATCAGCCACCGGCTCCCGACGTTCGTGACATAGTCGCAGACTGGTGGCTGGGAACGATCGTGGAGGACGTCTATCGCGTTCTGGTGCCGAACGGCATGATGCGGATCGGCCTGCTCTACACGTTTCCGATAGAACGATATAGAATGCCCGAATGAACACAGGCTATAGCTTTCCGAAAGACTTCCTATGGGGTACCGCCACGGCCAGCTTCCAGGTCGAAGGCGCCGCCTGGGAGGACGGGCGCGGCGCGTCGATCTGGGACACGTTCTGCCGGACGCCGGGTAAAGTTGCGTTCGGCCATACCGGCGACGTCGCGACCGACCAGTACCATCGCTACCAGGAAGACGTGCAGCTCATGCGCGAGCTCGGCGTCGGCGCGTACCGATTCTCGGTCGCGTGGCCGCGCGTCTTTCCCGAAGGGCACGGCACGCAGAACCCGAAGGGGTTCGATTACTACAACCGCCTTGTCGATGCGCTGCTGGAGAAGGGGATACAGCCGGCGGTGACGCTCTTTCACTGGGACCTTCCGCAGGCGCTCCAGGACGCCGGGGGGTGGTCCGCGCGTGATACCGCGCTCCACTTCGAGGCGTACGCCCGCGCCGTTTTTGATGCGCTCGGCGATCGCGTCAAGAGCTGGATCACGCTCAACGAACCGTGGTGCGCGTCGCTCCTCAGCCACCTGATCGGGGCTCACGCTCCGGGGCTTCAGGACGAGCAGCTCGCGTATCAGGCGATCCACCATCAGAACCTTGCGCACGGGATCGCGATGAAGGTGTTCCGCGACGGAGGATACGACGGGCAGATCGGCACGACGCTGAACCTCTCGACGCCGCGGCCTGCAACCTCTCGTGAAGAGGACCTCCTTGCCGCGGACCGCGCCGCCGATCGTGACAGCAGGATGTTCCTCGATCCATTGTTCGGCCGTGGCTACCCGGAGCGGCACCTCGCGGCCGTCCCGCACGTGAAGATGCCGATCCACAGCGGTGACATGGAGCTCATCGCGACGCCGATCGACTTCATCGGCATGAACTACTACAACGAGCGCGCGGTCGCGTTCGATCCGGACGCCCCCGAGCAGTTCAGGTCGGTGACCGCGTCCTATCCGGTGACGCATATGGAGTGGCCGATCACGCCGCAGGGTCTCTACCGGCAGCTCCACTGGGTGCACCAGCAGACCGGTGGTATCCCGATCTACATCACCGAGAACGGGTGCGCGCAGGACGATCAGCTCTCCGCCGACGGGACACGGGTGCACGACACCGGACGGATCGACTACCTGCGCAGTCACTTCCAGGTCTGCGCGAAGGCGATTCAGGACGGAGTGCCGCTTAAGGGCTACTTCGTGTGGTCTCTGATCGACAACTTCGAATGGGCGTTCGGTTATACGCGTCGGTTCGGAATCGTCTACTGCGACTACACCGACCTGCGCCGCGTGCCCAAGGATAGTTACTATTACTACCGTGAGGTCATCGCAGGGCATGAACCGTTCTAGCGCTTCGCGGAGCGCTGTAGTCATCGGGGCCGGACTCGGCGGGCTGTCCGCCGCGGTCCGGCTTGCCGGTGCGGGGTTTGAGGTCACCGTCTACGAGCGGCAGCCGTACCCCGGCGGGAAGGCAGGTACCGAGGAGCGAGACGGCTACCGGTTCGACACCGGACCGTCGCTGCTGACGATGCCGCACGTGATCGAACGGATCTTCTCCGACGCGGGTCGCGTCTGGACCGACTACGTGCAGGTCGAGCGGCTCCCTGTGATCTGCAACTACTTCTGGCAGGATGGCACGCGGCTGCACGCGTACGGCGATCCCGACCGGTTCGCCGCCGAGGTACAGGCGGTAACCGGTGAGCCGGCCGCTAACGTGCTGCGCTACCTGGAGCACGCGCGGCGCGTCGACGACACGGCGTCCGAACTCTTCCTGTGGAAGAGCCTCCACGATCGACGCACGTACGCGTCGGCGCTCTTCTGGAAGAGCCTCCTCAAGGTAGGCAGGATCGATTCGCTACGAACGCTCAACCGCGCGAACGAGTCGTTCTTTCGCGATTCACGCGTAGTCCAGCTTTTCAACCGGTACGCGACGTACAACGGCTCGGACCCGTACCGGACGCCCGCGACGTTTACGATCATCCCGTACGTCGAGTACGTGCAGGGAGGCTACGCGGTGGTCGGCGGCATCCACGCGATCCCGCGCGCGCTCGAACGGCTCGCGGTTGAGCTAGGCGTCCGGTTCGAGTACAACACGACCGTCGAGCGTATCGTGTCGACGCGCGAAGCGCGCCGTCGTCGCGTCACCGGCGTCGTCGTTCACGGGACCGAGACTCACGCCGACGTCGTCGTCAGCAACGTCGACGTGTCGGTCACGTACCCGAAGCTGCTCGCCGATGAGTCGGCCGGGCAGCTGCAGCGCTACCGTCGGTTGGAGCCGTCGTCTTCCGGGCTGGTCTTCTACTGGGGCGTCAAGGCGCGGTTCGACGAGCTGTCGGTCAACAACATCTTCTTCAGCCGTGACTACCGGCGCGAGTTCACCGAGATCTTTGACGAGCATCGTTGCCCGACCGATCCGACGATCTACATCAACATCACGTCCAAGGTCACGCCGACCGACGCGCCGGACAGCGGCGAAAACTGGTTTATTCTGGTCAATGCGCCGTATGTTGGAGAGCAGGAATGGGAGCGGGAGACGCAGCGGGTGCGCAAGACGGTCGTGGAGCGGTTGAGCACGGCGCTCGGGTGTGATGTCGAGTCGTTGATAGCGACCGAAGGGATCATGACCCCTGCCGACATCGAGCGGAAGACGATGAGCTACCGGGGCGCGCTCTACGGGATCTCGTCGAATACGACGTTCGCCGCGTTTTCCCGGCACCCGAACCGGAGCCGCGACTACCGCGGCCTCTACTTCTGCGGCGGCAGCGCGCATCCCGGCGGCGGTATGCCGCTCGTGATGCTGTCGGGTCGAATCGCCGCCGACTTGGCCACGTACGATCACGCGGACGCGTGAGGGAGGCAGTATGGCAAAGAAGAAGACATCGCTCGTCGACGCGGCGAAGCGGTTGAACCGCGACGCCGAAACCGGCTCCGCGGCCGAGAAGTCGGCGGCCGCGAAATCTGGTGGCACTAAGCCGGCGCAACCGAAGAAGAGCGCGCCGAAAGGCGTCTCGACGACGAAGAAACCGTCATCCGACGGTAATACTCCCAAGAGCGCGCCGGCGGCCCGGAAGGCGCCCGCCCGACCGGCCGATCCGCCCTCGACGTCCACTCCGGTCGAACTCGGCGACGCACAAGGCGGCGACCGCGCGGCGACGATCGCTGAGATCGTTGAAATCGCCGAAGGACTCGACGATGCGGGACTCGCGCTGCTCCTCAAGCAGGCGCAGGTGGTCCGTTACAAGGGTCAGATCGAAGAGTTCAACCGGCAGCTCAACTCGGCCGCCGGTCGCGCGGCGCAGGCGCGTCGCGACGCGAACCGGCCCGACTACGCGGTAGATATCGAGCGGACGCCCGATGACTTCTTCATCATCAAGATGGACAGCGCGCGCGTCTTCTTCAACCGCGGGGAGCTCCGCGAGCTGACGAAGATCTGCCACAAGGTCGCGAACGCTCGCACCGGCGCGAAGCGCCTCTTTCGCTGGTTCGAAGAGGAACGCAGCGACCTCCTCGCCGACGCCGGGATCAACTCCGACAGCAGCCCCTACCTGACCGAGCTCTACGAGTTGATCGTGTCGACGTACAAGGTGAAGAGTTGAGCCCACGGACCGAGGTCGCGAGAATACCGACATCTTGTCCAGTCAGTGGACAAGATGTCATACATTCTGTTCAATGATTTGACAAGATGCGCTTATTCTGACAAACCGTCACCATGGATGACCAGCGGCTGCTCGAGCTCGACCGACTTGCCGTAGCCTCGGTCGGGCCGCTCGCGCGAAAGCGGTTCGCGTGGGATGAACTGTCGTCGACCGAGGGCCGACCGTTCGTCGCGGTGGTCGGTCCGAGGGGCTCGGGCAAGACGGTGCTTCTCAGGCAGATGCGCGAATGTCACGTCGATGGGGTCTACGTCTCGGCGGACACGCTCGAGCGTGACGGTCTGTTCGATGTGGTGAAGCGTCTTCACGATGACTATCGAATCGACAGGTTCTACGTCGACGAGATCCACTTTGTGGACGACTACCCTCGGCATCTCAAGCAGATCTACGACTTTCTGCCGGTTCGGCTCTGGTTCACGAGTTCGGTCGCGCTCTCGCTCGACACCGCCGGATGGGACCTGTCGCGCCGAGTCGAACGACGAATCCTTCTCCCGTTCAGCTTTCGGGAGTATCTGACCTTCTCGGGCGGCCCCGTCTTGCCTCGGCTCTCCGTTGCCGCCGCCCTCACTGAACCGATCCCCGCCGAGTACCTGAGGCTCGGTGATCGACTTGCGCCTTATGTGCGCGGCGGGCTCTATCCGTCCATGCTGGAACCGGGGGCATCGCCCGCGCTCTTCCGGAACGTCCTTGAGAAGGTGGTCCGGCACGACATTCCACGATTCGACCCGTCTCTGTCAGCCGAAGACATCGACTCGATACTGCTCGCGGTGGAGTACATCGCCCGGTGCCCGGTCGACGGCGTGAACTACTCGTCGGTCGCGTCGAATCTCGGCATCACGAAGTACAAGGCGCAGAAGTTCCTGGACTATCTGGAGCGCAGCTTCGTCGTCACGCAGGTGTTCCCGGCGGGTACCAACGTGCTCAAGGAGCCGAAGGTACTCCTGCAGCCGCCGTACCGACTTGTGTTCGAGTCGTATACGCAAGCGGTTGGCGCGCTTCGCGAGGAGTTCTTCGCGCTCGCGCTGCGTCAGCACGGGGTCGAGTTCACGTACGCGAAGTCGGTTCGTGGGGGCAAGACGCCCGACTACGCGCTCGCTCTTGACGGCGTTCGCGCAGTGATCGAGATCGGTGGAA
>SKVA01000498.1 GCA_007129695.1 Spirochaetaceae bacterium
CCGGGAAAGATCATTCAGGGGCTCAAGATCGTGAAGACGCGCGATCCGGTCTTCATGATCGACGAGATCGACAAGCTCGGCGTGAGCTACCAGGGCGACCCGAGCTCGGCGCTCCTGGAGGTGCTCGACCCCGAACAGAACGTCAGTTTCCGCGATCACTATCTGGATCTGCCGTTCGATATTTCGGACATCCTGTTCATCGCGACGGCGAACACGCTCGACTCTATCCCGCTTCCCCTGCTCGACCGGATGGAGATCATCCGGCTCGCGGGCTACATCGACGACGAAAAGATCGCGATCGCGACGCGCTACCTGATTCCCCGCAGCCTCGAGCGCGCCGGAATCGGCAAGCGGCAGGTGACGTACACGCAGAAGGCGCTGCGCTCGATCGCGAACGACTTCGCGCGCGAGGCAGGCATGCGAAACTACGAAAAGGCGCTCGACAAGATCCACCGGAAGATCGCGCGAGTGATCGTCACCGAAGAGGCGTCGCCGCCGTTCAAGCTCGACGTCGCCGACCTTGAGCGCTACCTGGGCAAACCGGTGTTTGTCGAGGATACCGCGAAGAAGATCACCGACCCGGGCATGACGATCGGGCTCGCGTGGACGCCGTTCGGCGGCGACGTGCTCGTGATCGAAGCGGTCAGCAACCCCGGCAAAGGAGGATTCCGCCTTACGGGGCAGATGGGAGAGGTCATGCAGGAGTCGGCTGGTATCGCGTACACCTTCGCGCGGCGGTGGACCGCGACCGTCGGCGTCGATTCCGACTGGTGGGAGTCGCGCCACGTCCACGTCCACATTCCAGCCGGCGCGATCAAGAAGGACGGACCGAGCGCCGGCATCACGATGGCAGTCGCGCTGATATCGCTCGCGACGGGTCGACGCGTCAAGCAGAACCTCGGGATGACCGGCGAGCTGTCGCTGACCGGACAGGTGCTTCCGATCGGAGGCCTGAAGGAGAAGACGATCGCCGCGCGCAGGCACCGGCTCAAGGACATCGTGATTCCCGCGCAGAACGAACGCGACCTCTCCGAGATTCCCGACAAGGTCAAGCGCGGCATTTCGTTCCACCCGGTCCGCACGATGGACGAGGTCCTCGCGATCACGCTGACCAAGCAACCGGCGCGCCGATGACGCCGGGCACCGCCGGACACCCACCAGGCTTGGAGCTCCTTGCACCAGCCGGGTCGATCGACAAGCTTGAAACGGCGTACGCGTACGGTGCCGACGCCGCGTACCTCGGCCTGGCCGGCTTCTCACTGCGCAGTCACGCCGAATGCTCGATCGACCTCGATCCCGCGGCGCTCGCTGCGATCAAGGGCTCCCGGAAGCTCTACGGTGCGCTCAACATCTACTTCCACGACGCGGACATCGACCGCCTGGAGGCCGGGATGGAACGCATCGGCGAACTCCCGCTCGACGCGCTGATTGTCAGTGACCTTGGGATTGTCCCGATCCTGCGCCGACGACTCCCGCAGTTCGAGCTTCACCTGTCGACTCAGGCAAACTGCCTCAACTCGTCGGCCGCGCGTGCGTACTACGATATGGGCTTCACGCGGATCGTTCCCGCGCGAGAGATGTCGATCGACGATGTAGCGCGCGTGAAAGACGCGGTCCCGGAGGTCGAGATCGAGGTCTTCGTGCACGGCGCGATGTGCCTCGCCTACTCCGGCCGATGCCTGCTCAGCGCGTGGGAAGCCGGTCGCAGCGCGAACAAGGGCGACTGTGCGCACAGCTGCCGGTGGAACTACCGCGTCGCGGTCGAAGAGGAACAGCGGCCCGGCAGCTACTATCCGGTCGAAGAGGGAGACGGATTTTCCACGATACTGTCGCCGAAGGATCTGTGCATGATCGATCATATCGAACGGCTGCACGATGCGGGCGTGGACGCGCTCAAGATCGAAGGCCGCATGAAGTCGGACTACTACGTCGCGGTCGTTACGCGCGCGTACCGCAAGGAGATCGACAGGTTGCGCGCCGGCGCGTCGCGCGCATCGGTCGATGCGTTCGTTCGCGACCTCTACACCGTGAGCCACCGGGAGTTTTCGACCGGCTTCTACTTCGGTGATCCGCGCGAGACCGCGCCGGCGGCGGCGACGTACCACCAGCGCTACCGCTACGTCGCCCGCGTCGGAGAACGAATATCCGACAACGGATTCCGGGTCGACGTGAAGAACGCGATCGCGGCCGACGAGCGACTCGACGCGATCGGACCCGATGTACCATCGATCGCGCTCGGCGGCTGCGAGTTCCGGGACGGCGACGGCGCGGTCACGACGCGGCTCACGCATCACGATCGCGGCTCGATCCATACCGACGCGCCGATCGAACCGGGTTTCCTGATCAGGCGTCCGGCTCCCGAGCCTTAGCGCGCGCTACGGACGATGCTCACACGCGCAGCGAGCGTCGACAGCTGCTCGCGCACCGGTGCGATCACGCGGCGCAGATGACCGCGAATCGCATCGGAGTCCGCGATTCCGCGGTACGCGACGTCGACGTCGCGCACTAGCGGCGAAAACGTGCGTACGTGCAGTCGCAGCCGCGTCACCGAATCGACGAGCCGATCGTCGACCGCCGCCGTTGAACACGACGCATCGGTAACCGCTTCATGCAGGCGCCCCACCAGCTGCCATGCGTCGGACCGCCACGCGCGAAGCGCCCGGTGCGCCTCAGCGATGTGCGAACCGTCGACCAGCCCCTGCTGCGCAACACGCTCCTCGATCCCGCCGACGACGCCTTCATCGTCGTGAAAGTCCGGCGCGGTTCTCAGTCCCTGATCGGCGCAGATGAAGCTCAGTTGCGATTCGGCGCACGCTGCGCGCAAGCTCTCCCACGCCCGCATACGCGGATCTGAGGCCGAATCTCCCCGCTGAATCGGGGCGACCGCGACGATCCCCGCAAGCGTGGGCATCAACTCTGCCGCGTCGTCGATCAGGTCCGACTGAAGCTTCGCGACCAACCGCGACAGAGTCGAGTCGGATCCGTTCGAACTCCTCCAGACCGTTCGGTACGACACGCGCGCCGAGTACCCGACCGGGATCGGATCGCGCATCACGATCAACAGCGCGCGCTCACAATCCCGCGCCTGCCGGTCGATCGCTGCAACCACCTCTTGCGGGTACGCGTCGCTCGAGACGCGGCCATCGACCCCCCACGGAAACCGTCCGGCCCAGTCGATCGCAGGGTCGAAACCGCGCGCACAGACTAATCGCACCAGTTCGACTGTTCGCTCGGCACGGACGGGAACTCCGCGAAGATCAAGAACAAAGGGGTCGAGCGCGCGCACCATCGCGATCGATCATACGGGATAGCAGCCGAATCCGGCAACCATGGACTGGCGCGCAGCGCAACAAAGGGTTAGTATTCGCGCATGACTCACGAAACCGAGGATGTTCTGTCACGTCTTGGCGTAGCTGTCCCCGAGATTCTCCTGCCGACCGCCGCGGTTGATCTGGCAAAGTGGGCCGTCATCGCGTGCGATCAGCATACGTCGGAACCCGACTACTGGCATAGTGTCGCCGGGATCGTCGCCGACGCGCCGAGTACGCTGCATCTGATCTTCCCGGAGGTCTATCTCAATGATGGCGACGCCGACTCTCGCATCGAGCGTATCCACAAGACCATGCACGACTATCTGTCGACCGGTGTGTTCCGCGCGCCGCTTGAGGCGATGGTCCTTACGCATCGGTCGACCCCGCACGTTGCCAGGCGTCGGGGACTCCTGGTAGCACTCGACCTGGACCGGTACGACTACCGCCCCGGTGCACGCGCGCTGATCAGGGCGTCGGAGGCAACAATCGTCGACCGACTCCCGCCGCGAGTGCGCGTTCGCGCTGGCGCCCCGCTGGAACTCCCGCACGTGCTCGTCCTCATCGACGATCCCGACGATTCGCTGTTCTCCGGACTCGATCACGCATCGCTGCCCGAACTCTACTCGGCCGAACTGATGCTCGGCGGCGGCATCGTCAGCGGCTATCGGCTCGGCCCCGCTGAGCAGGCGCACGTTGCGCGATCGCTCGCCACGCTCCATTCGGACGGCGCAGGCGACGCTTCGTTTCTGTTCGCTGTCGGCGACGGGAATCACAGCCTTGCGACCGCGAAACAGGTCTGGGAGCAGTCCAAACGATCGTTGACCGGCGACACTTCGGGGCACCCCGGACGGTACGCGCTCGTTGAACTCGTGAACGTATACGATCCTGGCCTGCGTTTCGAGCCGATCCATCGGCACGTCCGGTCGGCGATCGACGATCTTGACGCGTGGATCGCCGCGCTCGCGCAGGCGATGGATGCCACGGTTCGCGAATGCGCCGCCGATCAGACGATGCAGGGAGTCGACGACAGCCCCAACACGATTGGGTTCGTCGCCCGCAACCGGCAGGGTGTGTTCGTGCTGCACAATGACCAGCAGCTCGCTGTGACGGCGCTGCAGGAGGCGCTCGACCAGATCAACGGCATCGATGTCGACTATATCCATGGGTCGGATACCGCGATAGCGCTCGGCAGGGACCACGGAGTCGGGCTGCTGCTGCCCGCCTTCGACGAGCGGCTGCTGTTCGCGACTGTCGCGAATGACGGGGTGTTGCCGCGGAAGGCGTTCTCGCTCGGGGAAGCCGAAGAGAAGAGGTACTACTTCGAGGCGCGCAAGGTTTTGTGATCCTTCGCGCCACCGCGTGACAGCTCGAACGCTATCGTAGCCAACACGGCGATCAGCGCCGCCGCGCGCAGGTAAGGTCGTTGATCGCTCGACGAGTCGGTACGTCGCACTATCCTTCCCGGACTCCTTGTCAGCGGCGGGCGTTGCACGCCGCTGACGCGTATGACGCGTTCCCCCTCGTCGACGTACCCAAGAGACCGGGCGGCAAGCACGAGCGCATCGGGACTCCGCCGGTACATCTCCGCCTCTGCGAGAAGCGCCGACTGGAGCCGCTCGAGTTCTTCGACATTATCGCGTAGTTTCGCAACGTGCGCTTCCACCGCGACGTATTGTTCACCCGAGTACGCGCCAAAAGCGAGCGATCCCGCCAGATACACGACGGCGCCGACAAGCAATGGAAGTGCGAGGCTGACCTTCACGCTCTTAATAGCGGCGGCCGAGCGGGCCGCCTTGAGGCATTATTGACAGCCCTTGTATGCGACGATACTCTTATAATTGTGTCAAAACCCGCCTATAGACTGCCGATAGAGTAGAGCGAGGACTTTCACCCAGGAGAAGGGAATGGCAGGACGCGAGGATCATAACACCACCAACGAACAGCGCGCCGCTGACGACAACGAACTCGAGCAATATGGGGTGTGGGTCAAGGCGGGTCCTGAGGATGTTGTGGAGGGTGAAGCAGAAGATGACTCGTTCGCGCTCGCCGATCTGACCGAAGATCAGCTGCCCGACGACGATGAACTACCCTCTCTCGATTCCGAACCCGATGAGGACGATCCGTTCGCGATCGGCACGGGAGAGGTAGCGCTGAGCATCGACGACGACGAGATCGACGAGGAAGCAGACGACCTTGACATCGACTTCGACGAAGATGACCTCGATTCCGTTGAGGTCGAGATATCCGACGAAGACGACGAACTCGACATCGCAGAAGAAATGGAGGACGAACTCGACGAAGACGCCGACGTCGAGATCGAACTCGACGAAGACGACATGAAC
>SKVA01000160.1 GCA_007129695.1 Spirochaetaceae bacterium
CGAAGCGTCACGAGTCACGTCCTTCTTCCCGAAGGATTTGCGATTTCGCTCGGTTTCAAGGAGTGGGGCATGGGCGACTCGTGGCAGCCGCGCTACCTGCCGGAAGTGCTTGTCGGCCGACGGGGAGAGCACGAGGAGAAGGTGCACCCCGCGTCGCACGCCTACGACGGCAGTTACACCGATCTGCGAGTGCTGTGGCGGGGGATCGAGTTCCGGGTCCGTAGCGCGACCGACGGCGACGAACTGGTCCTGCTCGTGACCCCGATCACGAATCGTACGCGGCCCGTCACGGTCACGATCGAAAGCGGCCTGCTCTGGAACCGCCCCGGTGTGCTCCGCCTGGACGGCGAGTCGCTGGTCGCGGAGCTCCCCGAGCGGACCGTTCGCGTTTGGGCGACCGCCGCGACACTCTTTGATCCGAACGTCGGAGTCACGACACCGTATCTTGCCGTACCGCTCGCCGACGAGATTGGCGTCTCGACCGGCACCGAGCGTTCGCTCAATGAGATCCGGGTGATCGTCTCCCGACGCGCGGCCGAGCACGAGGCTCGGAAGGCAAAGTACGGCGAGCTCGCCGAGGCGTACGACGCGATGCAGACCTGCCTGGCGTGGGACACCATCTACGAGCCTCGGAAGGATCGAATGGTCTCGCCGGTGAGCCGCATGTGGAACAACACCTGGGGCGGGTACGTGCTCTTCTGCTGGGACACCTACTTCGGTGCGATCATCGCGTCGGTCGACGACCGCGAGATCGCGTACGGCAACGCGATCGAGATCACCCGCGAAAAGACGCCCGACGGCTTCGTCCCGAACTTCGCCGGCGAAGACGACTTCTGGAGCCGCGATCGTTCGCAGCCGCCGGTCGGAACGCTCGCGGTTCGTGAGCTCTACCGTCGGTACCGCGACGAGTGGCTGCTCCGCGAAGTCTTCGACGACCTGTTGGTATGGAACCAGTGGTGGGACGCTCGCCGTCAGGTTGCTCCAGGACTTCTCGCGTGGGGATCAAACCCGTACAAGCCGGTCTTTGGCGCGAAGAGCGAGTGGGAAGGCGTTGACGCCACGCACGGCGGCGCGCTCGAGTCGGGGCTGGACAACTCGCCGATGTACGATGGCATTCCGTTCGACAGCGAACGGCACGTGATGATGCTCGCGGACGTTGGCCTGACGAGCATGTACGTGATGGACTGCACGTTCCTCGCGGAGATAGCCGAGGTGCTCGGAAAGGGCGCCGAATCCACCGAGCTTCGCGAGCGCGCGAAACGCTACGAGGCGGGCCTGTCGACGCTCTGGAACGACGAGATTGGCATCTTCTGCAACCGCCGCACCGACACCCGCGAGTTCTCGACCCGCCTCTCCCCGACGAATTTCTACGCGCTGTTGACCGACGTACCGACGAGCGCGCAGGCGCGACGGATGATCGACGAGCACTTCTACAATCCCGACGAGTTCTGGGGCGAGTGGATCATGCCGTCGATCGCGCGCAACGATCCCGCCTACCCCGAGCAGCGGTACTGGCGCGGCAAAATCTGGGCGCCGCTCAACTACCTGGTCTATCTTGGGCTTCGCAGGCACGACCTCCAGGACGCGAGACGAGATATGGCGAGCAAGTCGGCGGAGCTCCTGCTCCGCGAGTGGCGAGAGCACGGCCACGTGCACGAGAACTACACCGCGACGACAGGCATCGGCTGCGACAAGCCAGACAGCGACCGGTTCTACCACTGGGGCGGCCTCCTGGGCCTGATCCCGCTCATGGAGGCGGGCTTCGTCGATGGGCCGGAGACGTCGCTGTAGGCAGGCGCCGGAGCGTCCGGATGCGTTGACGCGGTACGAAGGCAGTATTCGCGTACTACCATAATCCCGGCTACACCGGTATCAGGATAACTTGCGGACTGACCGGTGCGTGCTACGATACGCGTGTGGCAGAGCACATCCATTCCACCCTGAAGCCGCACGCAGTGCGGCGACCGGTTCCGGTTGCATCAAGGAAGTCGTTCCGTGCCCGGCTCTATGAGCAGAGGTACCTGCTGATTCTGTCAGTTCCGTTCGTCGTGTGGCTGATCATTTTCCAGTACATCCCGATCTGGGGATGGACGATCGCGTTTCAGAACCACCGACTCGGTCGAGCGTTCTTTGACCAGGAGTGGGTGGGCCTTCGCTTCTTCGTCGAGGCGTTCCGGGATCAGCGCTTCTGGAACTCGCTGCGGAACACCGTAGCGATGAGTTTTCTCGGAATTGTGACTGGATTCACGCTTCCGATCCTGCTCGCGCTGCTGCTCAATGAGATGAGGAGTCTGCCCTTCAAGCGCACCGTCCAGACGATAAGCTATCTGCCGCACTTCGTGTCGTGGGTCGTCGTCGCAAGCATGGTGATACAGGTGCTTTCCACAGAGGACGGGATCGTGAACCTGGTTCTGGTCCGGATGGGAATTGTAGATCAATCCATCCAGTTCATGGCAATCCCGCAGGCATTCTGGTTCATCATTACCGGCGCCAGCGCGTGGAAGGGCACCGGCTGGGGTGCAATCATCTATCTGGCAGCGATCGCAGGAGTAGATCAGGAACTCTATGACGCGGCGACCGTAGATGGATGCGGGCGGTGGCGTAAGATGTGGCACGTCACTCTGCCGAGCATCAGCACCACGATCGTCGTCCTGTTCATAATGGCGATTGGAAACCTTACGCGCATAGGCTTCGAACCGATGCTACTCCTGGGCAACGCAATCGTCGTCGACTACTCAGAGGTCATCGACCTCTACATCCTGCGCTACGGCATCGGGCTTGCGCGGTACTCGTTCGGCACCGCGATCGGGATGTTCAACTCGCTGGTCTCCGTTGCGTTGCTCGTCGCCGCAAACTCAATCGCCCATCGCGTACGCGGGGAGGGGCTTTTCTGATGGTAGTGACTCGACTTTCCGACCGGGCGTACATGATGGACCTTGGATTCCGCGTCATGCTGACCTTCATGATGCTGGTCCTGTGCGTCGTGACCATCTACCCATTCCTGAACGTGCTCGCGCTATCGTTCAATGAGTCACTCGATACCGTCCGTGGGGGAGTTCACATCTGGCCGCGCGCGTTCACTCTGGAGAACTACCGGCGGATCTTCGCGACCCCGCATTTGCTTGTGGCGTTTCGCAACTCTGTGCTCCGGACTGTGCTTGGTGTTTTCTTCACGGTCTTCTCGTGCTCGGCGATCGCGTACACGCTCGCGAGGCGGGAGTTCATGTTCCGTCGCTCTTTCGGCTTCATGTTTGCGCTCACGATGTACGTGAGCGGTGGTCTCATCCCGTCATACCTGCTCATCCGGTCGCTCGGGTTGTTCAACAATTTCGCCGTCTACATCATCCCGAATCTTGTTGGCGCCTGGAACGTGTTCGTGATCCGGTCGTACATGGCCGGAATTCCGGACAGTCTGGTTGAGTCGGCCAGAATCGACGGCGCGAACGATCTAACGATCTTCGCGCGGATCATCATGCCGCTGTCGATTCCTGTCCTGGCGACCATGGCTCTGTTCGTCGCGGTGTTCCAGTGGAACCAGTGGTTCGACGTCTACCTCTACAATGCGACCCGCCCGGGACTGACGACCCTTCAGTTCGAGCTTCGGAAGATCCTCGAACACGCGAGTATCCAGTTTTCGGCCGGTTCCGACCTGACCGATCTCGCAGCGGCGGGGCGGCAGGCGACAATGGTCTCGCCGCGCGCGCTTCGCATGGCGATGACCATCGTTGCGACTGTACCGATTCTGACGGTCTACCCGTTCCTGCAGCGCTACTTCGTGAGCGGTCTGACGCTCGGCGCCGTGAAGAGTTAACCCTTGGCTACGACGGACGCGTTGCGTCCGAGGACAGATATTTGAGGAGGTACGATGTGAGAACACACAGAGTACAGTTGATGGCGGTAGTGCTGGTATTGCTCGCCGCCGCTGCATTCGCGTCGGGAACTCGGCAGACCCCGGCCGCGACGACCGGCGTGACGACTTTCACGGTACGGAACATTGCGCCAGGACAGGAGTGGCGCCTGAGCGAAACCCCGGTCGGGCAGGTGATCGTCGACAGGACCCAGACCGACATCATCTGGCAGACCACGATCGGTGACGAGAACCAGGCGGTCGCACTGCTGATCGCGTCTGGTGATCTTCCTGACGCGATCGTCTACCGCGCAGCACTTGGCGCCGCGCCGTTCGTCGATGGAGGGATCGCGCTCGAGCTCACCGATTTGATTCAGAACCACGCACCGAACTACCTTCGTGCGCTCGGCTCAAGCTGGGATCGGATGCCGTGGTCCGCGGAAGACCCGGGGCGCTACATCGTGGCTAATCTCCCCCAGTTTGGTCGCGAGCAGTTCTCGCACCACGGCTGGTTCTTCCTGCAGCACGACGTCGTCATGAGCCAGGGGTACCCTCGGATCGAGACGCTCGACGACTACGAGCGCGCGATCAAGGCGTACCTGCGCGACAATCCGACGATCGACGGCCAGCCAACGATCGGGTTCACGCTCGACGCGACTGACTGGCGCTGGATCATCACGCTGACGAACCCCGGTATGATGGCCGCGGGTATCCAGTCGAGCGGCGAGATCTACGTCGATCCTGAGACCCGCAAGGTCACGTACCGCGTCCTGCGGCCCGAAGAGAAGGCGTACTACGCGTGGCTCAACCGAATGTGGAACGAAGGGGTGATCGACCGCGATGCGTTCACGCAGACGACCGATCAGTTCGAGGCGAAGATGGCGTCGGGCCGCGTGCTTGCGGCATCGGCGATGCGGTGGCAGATTGCGCAGCCTGAGGCGTCGTTGCGGCAGCGCGGGCTGCAGAACCGCATGTACGGCGAGTACCCCGTGTCGCTGGACATGAATACGCTGAACAGCTCGATGTCGGGAGGTCAGGCGTGGGACGCCGCGTCCGGTACCTTGATCATCACGAATCGGAATCAGAACCCGCAGAAGTTCATGGAGTTCATCGACTTCCTCACGACCGACGAAGGTCAGATCCTCCGGAACTGGGGGATTGAGGGCGTTCACTACGACGTCGTAGATGGTCGACGCGTGTTCCGTCCCGAAGAGCGGGAGAAACTGCGAAGCGACGCCGACTACGGCATCAACACCGGCGTTGGTCTGCTCGGACCCACGTGGCCGCGCTGGACCGACGGTATCAAGGATCCTACCGGCCAGTACTACACGCTGTCTTCTCCGGACGACGTCGTTGCCGGCTACACGCAGGTCGAGAAGGATGTGCTCGCACAGTACGGCGTGACCCGCTGGGCGGAACTCTTCCCGCAGCCCGCAGACTTCCCCGTCCGCCCGTGGCCGGCCGAGTCTTCGATTGTCAATTTCCTGTCACAGGACTATCGCGTGATCTTCCAGCGCCTGCAAGACACGATCAAGCGCGACGTTATCGCTGCGATCGTCGGGCCGGTCAACCAGTTCAATGCGAACTGGGACCGATTTGCCCGGAACATGGAGCAGGCGGGTGTCCGCCAGTTTGAGGCGGAGATCGAGCGGCTGAACGCAGACTTCCTTACGCGTTGGGGACATTGATGTCGCCGACGCTCTGATGGCGGCGTCCCGCTCCGGCGGGACGCTTCTTAGACTTTAACGATGGGGCGGCCGATGGCCGCCCTTCGCTTTTCCGACCGACCGGCGCGC
>SKVA01000370.1 GCA_007129695.1 Spirochaetaceae bacterium
CCATCGAGTGCCCGTGCGCTCCGGTGTCGTGGATCACGACCAGGTCTCCGGATTCGACCGGAGGCAGCGGACGGTCGATGCTGAACTTGTCGTTGTTCTCGCAGAGGCTGCCGGTCACGTCGTACGTTTCGGTTGGCGCTGCGTCTTCCTTGCCCAACACCGTGATGTGGTGGTACGCGCCGTACATGCCGGGGCGCATCAGGTTCGCCATCGTCGCGTCGAGCCCGACGTACTGCTTGTACGTCTTCTTCACGTGGCGCACCGTGCCGACAAGGTAGCCGTGCGGACCGGTCACGCACCGGCCGTTCTCCATCGCGATCTGCATCGGGTCGAGTCCGGCCGGCGTGATGATCGAGTCGTAGAGCGAGCGAATGCCGCGCGCCACGTACGCGATGTCGACCGCGGTCTGATCGGGGCGGTACGGGATCCCGATCCCGCCGCCCAGGTTCAAGAACGATATCCGGACTCCGGTCTGTTGTTTCACCTCGACGGCCAACTCGAACAGGAGCTGCGCGGTCTCCACGAAATAGTCTGGGTTCAGTTCGTTACTCGCGACCATCGTGTGGAGCCCGAACTCCTTCGCGCCAAGCTCTGCCGCGCGCGCGTAGCCGGCGATGATCTGTTCGCGCGTGAACCCGTACTTCGCCTCTTCGGGCTTGCCGATGATGACGTTGCCTTCCTTGAGCGATCCCGGGTTGTACCGCATGCAGATCCGCCGTGGCATTCCGATCCCGTCGTGCAGGTAGTCGATGTGCGAGTAGTCGTCCAGGTTGATGATCGCACCGAGTTCCTTCGCCTTCGCGAACTCGTCGATCGGCGTGTCGTTCGACGTGAACATGATCCGGTCGCCCGGCGTCTTCAGATGCTCGGCCAGGATGAGCTCGGCCATCGATGAGCAGTCGAAGCCCATCCCCTCGTCGGCGACGATCCGCATGATCGCGGGGTTCGGCAACGCCTTCACCGCGAAGTAGTTCCGGAAGCCTCCCGGCACCCACGGGAAGCTTTCGGAGAACGTGCGGCACGTCGCGCGGATGCCCGCCTCGTCGTAGATATGGAACGGCGTCGGATGGCGCTTCGCCACCTCCGCGATGAAATCGAGGTCGAACGGGACCGTCTTGTCTGCCATGTCGCAAAGGGTATGGCGGCCGCCCGCCGGCGTCAATATCGCTGCGTCGGCGAGCGAAGACGACCGCGACCGATCGACGGCCGCGACCGATCGACGGCCGCGGCAGATGCCCCCTACTTCGCGTCGAGCGTGTACACTCCGTCCCAGTCGGCGCGCGGCGGCTTTTTCATGTAGTCGCGGCAGCGCTTCTCGTATTCGGCCGAAGGGCCGTCGTCGGGGAAGTCGGCAAGAACCCGCTTGAAGTGCTTGTGCGCCTCACCCCACTCCTTGTTTTCGAACGCGGTGAGCCCCGAGTTGAACCCGCGAAGCTTCTGGATCAGCGCGGCGTCCTTGTCGACCTCTTCGCGGAGGTCGACGACCTCGTACAGGCGGACCGGTTCGTTGACGCCTACGACGCGGACGCGGTCGAGCTTGCGCACCGAAAACGCGCGCCCGGTCTCACGGTAGGTCTGCTCGCTCGTCAGGATCCATGTGCCGTAGCGCTTGTTCACGCCCTCCAGGCGCGCGGCCAGGTTCACGTTGTGCCCCATCATCGTGTAGTCCATGCGCGTCGCGGTGCCCATGTTGCCGACGACCATCTCTCCGGTGTTGATGCCGATCCGCGTCTTGAGCTCGGCCGGCGCCAGGCCCGACCCGAGCACCTCCTGGTTCAACCGCGTTTCGATCTTCTTCATCGTGACCGCCGACCGGCACGCGCGCACCGCAGCATCCTCGAGCTCGACCGGCGCTCCCCAGAAGCAGATGATCGCATCGCCTTCGTACTTGTCGATCGTGCCGCGCTCGGACAGGACCGTGTCGCTCATCTCCGTGAGGTAGAGGTTCAGGAGCTGGACGAGCTTCTCCGGCTCGTCCTTGAGCGCCTCGCTGATCGTCGAGAACCCGCGGACATCGGTGAACATCGCGGTCATGTGCTTCTTCACGCCGCCGAGCTGGAGCTTCGACGGATCGCTGATCACGTCCTTGATCACGTCGGCCGACAGATAATGGCCAAACGCGTTGCGGATATGGTTCTTTTCCTTGTTCTCGCGGATGAACTTGACCGCCGTGATCGTGACGAACGACAGCGTTACGCCCAGGATCGGGGTCAGCAGGTTCAGATGCGTGCCGGTCAGCAGGAAGACGGCGATGCCGCCCGCCGCGGTCAGCGCGACCGCGACGCCCCCGCTGATCAGACTCGGCGTCGGGCTCATGTCACGGCTGATGAACGCCAGAAGCAGCGCGATTGCGAGCATCACCGCGACCGACACCCACCACGGCGTATCGTCCAGAAACTCCTGCTGAAGAATCGTATTCAGGACCGCACCGTGTGTACCGACGTTCATGTACTGCTCGTCGAACGGGTTCACGCCGATATCGGTCGTGCTCGTCCCGACGTGACCGATGATCACGAAGCTGCCCGGCAGCTCCTGCCACAGCACGTCGCGGTTGTCGCGGAAGTCGCCGAACCACGCGGCGAGCGCTTCGTAGTCGGTGCGCGCCTCGTCGGCCAGGAAGCGATACTCGTCGATCTGATCGGAGTCGAGCTGTCCCGACCCGATCGCGTCGTCGATCGCAGCCAGGTACTCCTGAAGAGCGTCCGACTGCAGGAGGTCGCCGATCTGGTCGAAGAAGACCGAACGCGCCTCGCGCCAGTCGTCGATCCAGCCGCGGTCGCCCTCCATGATGTCGGCTTCGAGCATCTGCGCGTAGTCGTAGAGGTCGAACAGGTAGTCTGCGTCGTCGTAGAAGATCAGCACCCCGTTCGTGTCCATCTCGCGCAACTGCGCTACCATGCTGTCTTCCATTTGCCAGTCGAGGATGAGCCGCCAGTACGATATGTGGCGGAAGCTCTCGTCGTACGTGCCCTTCGGCCAGTTGATCAGCATTCGGCCCTGTACGGTCAGCGGCACCTCGATGTCGGTCGTTGTCTCCGAGCCCGGGAGCGTCGCGCCGCGCAGGATGACGCGGTCGTGTTGGACGACGATCTCCGGCCCGCCGAGCCAGTCGAGGAGCGGTGTCAGAACGAGCTGCCCGTAGTACGTGTCTCCGACCTGTGCTACGAGCTCGACCCTTCGCCGTACCCCGTCGCGGTCGACGACGACGTTCGGGAAACCTGCTCCGCTGCCGCCCGACAGCACCGGAAGGATGGTCGGCCGCGTATCGGTTCCGGTCCGCAGCGGTCGTTCGTCGTCGACCGTCACGCCGTGAAGCCCGATGAGCCGAGCCGGTGTCTCACGGTCGTAGGGTGCCGGGTCGACCTCGCTGAGGATGTTCACCGTGAAGTACGCCTGACCGTGGAACGCGGCCGCCTGCCCAAGGAGCGCGTCATTGTCGCGCGCGACACCGCTGACCGACGCGATGATGTCGCGTCGCGCCGTGTCGGTCAGGCCGACGAGTTGGTCTACGAAGTCGGGCACTTCGGACGGCGGAATCCGCCCGTCCGCGATCGCGAGCAGCAGCGATCGGATCGCGTCGTTGACGAAGTCGAACTCGCCCGCGATCGTTCGCGGCAGACGCTCGCTCAGGAAGCGGCCGTCCACGGAGACGGGGCTCGCGTCGACGTACTCGATATCGAACGTGACGTGCGCGGTGTCGAACTCGCGCATCCGTATCAGGCCGCGTGCCATCAGGTCGCGACTCCACGGCCACAGGCCGACGTTCGATATCGCGGTGTCGTCGACGTTCAGGAAGAGGATTTCCGGGCGCTCGGGGACCGGCGGTTTGACGCCGAGCAGTACGTCGTAGATCCGTTGTTCGGCAGTCTGGTAGAACGGAACCAGGTTCAGCAGCGCGAAGAGTACCGCGGCTGCCAATGGCACGATGAGCTCGACCAGGCGCTTCTTCATGGTCTACCTCCGTGCGCCGATGGTACTACAATTGCATGGGGTGGGGAATATCAGTATAATTCCGATGACCTCTACAGGCAGGAGAACGCCATGGCACGATCCCGAGTATTTTACGTTGCCCTCCTTGCAGTCGCCACCGCGCTGATTGTCCCCGGGTCCGCGTCAGGTCAGTCCAACGACGTTATCGACGCGATCCTGGGCGAAGACGTGGCCGTCGCGCAGTCTGCGGCGTATCTGGCCATGACATCGGCCGGACTGGTCGCCGACGACGCGACTCCCGCCGACGCGCTTCGCGCCGCACGCGAGCAGGGGTGGATCGGCGATCGCGGCGATCGCGACCCGGTAACCTTCGGCGAGTACGCGCACCTGATGATGCGCGCTCACGGCGTATCCGGCGGGCTCATGTATCTGATTTTTCCTGGTCCCCGCTACGCCGCGCGAGAGTTCGTCTACCGCGGCTGGTCGCCGGAGCGTCGATCACCCGGTGATTCGATGTCGGGTGAGTTGATGGTTCGGGTCACCGGCAATATGCTCGAGATGGTCGGGGGTGAACGATGAAGCGGATACTTGCGATTGCTGTTCTTGTCCTTCTGGCCGCCGCCGGCTTCGGCTTCGACTTTGGCGGTTCGATCGACAACACGACCGGCGTCTCGATCCGACTCGACACGGCCGACTCCGCCCGGCTGATCCAGCGCACGGCAGTCGCGCTGTGGGCTCGCGCGCCGATCGGCAGCTGGACCTTTGATGCGCAGGGCAGCTACACCTACACGCCGGTTCTCCCGGTCCTGTTCGACGTCGACCGGATGACGCTCGCGACACGCGTACAGGCTCCCGAAGCCGGTGTCTCCAATCTGGGGCTGACTATCGGCCGGACCGGATTCGCCGATGTGACCGGAAATGTGCTCGCGACGACGCTCGACGGGCTTCGGATCGAACTGGGGCAGGATCGCGCGTCGCTACGATTCGGGGTCGCGACGAACGCGCTTCGGTACCGGCCGACGAATCCGCTCGCAATCAGCCGCCTTGATGTCTCTCCGACGGCCAACCAGGGCAGACTGCTCGCGTCGCCGCGCCTGGTCGCGTCGGTCGACTACACGCTGCTCGATCTGTTCGCGCGCCAGAACCTGGCCCTCGGTGTGCTGGTTCAGGAGGATCTGCGTCCCCGGGATCAGCTCACCGCGGTCGGCGGGACGACCAGCGAGCTCGACGCGGGTGGGCGCCTGGACACGCAGTACGTGACGGTTGGTCTGTCGGGCGCGATCGCGCCGGGGCTCTTCCATCGGACGTCGTACACGCTCAACACCGGACGGACGCTCGGTTTCCTCCCGGATTCCCTCAGCGTGACCGGCTTTTCGTACCAGTACGCGCTGATCCTGGCGCACATGGCGTCCACCGAGCTTACGCTTTTCCTGCCCGAGGTTCTCAACTCGCGCGTTCGCCTGTTCGGTCTGTTCTCTACCGGCGACGCGGATGCGCTCACCTTTGTCGAAGGAAACACCGACGCGACGGCGACATCGTTCGTGCCGCTCGCCGCGCCTCGCTATTCTGACGGTTTTAGTCTGAAACCCGGTAATTCCGCGCATATTGGTGTATCATATAGTGCGCGGCCGCTCGCGGCGCTCGGTATGGACGTGCTCCAGGCGGAA
>SKVA01000472.1 GCA_007129695.1 Spirochaetaceae bacterium
ATCTTCACCGAAGGCGAGCAGGGTGACCGGATGTACATCATCCAGGCCGGCCAGGTCCGGATATCGAAGAATATCAGTGGTCGTGACCACGAGCTCGCGATTCTGGAGAAGGGCGACTTCTTCGGAGAGATGGCGATCGTTTCGCTGGTAGCGCGCACCGCCACCGCCACCGCGGTCGGAACCGTTCAGCTGTTGGCGTTTGACCGGCACGGCTTCGTCGGGATGATCGAAAAGAACGCGAAGATCGCGCTCAATATCATCGACAAGCTGTGCCGCAGGCTGCAGAACGCGAACAGCCAGATTCAGATGATGTTCCAGCGCAACCAGCGCAGCCTCATCGCGCTCAATCTGCACTCCCGATTCGCCGAGCGCAAGCCCAACGAGCAGTACCTGGCGCTCGACAAGACGCTCGAACAGATCTCAATGAACCTGGAGACGCCGCCGAAGGTCGTACAGGAGTGCGTCGGCGCGCTCGCAGACTCCGGCGTCGTGTCGGTGAAGGGCAACGCGATCTGGCTGGTGGACAGGGCGCGGCTCGGTCAGATTGCGGAGCTTGGAGGCTGACCATGTGTGGAATCATTGGATACTGCGGGCCCAAGCCCGCCGCCGAGCTGTTGGTCGAAGGCCTGCGGCGCCTTGAATACCGTGGGTACGACTCGGCCGGGATCTGCGTGCGGACCGGCGGTAAGCTCGTCGTGCACAAGAAGAAGGGCAAGATCAAGGATCTCCGCGATCACGTGCCCGAGGGACTCGACGGCGATACCGGAATCGGTCACACGCGGTGGGCGACGCACGGCGAGGTGAACGACACGAACGCGCACCCGCACCTCGATGCGACCGGCCGCGTCGCGATCGTACACAACGGGATCATAGAGAACTTCGACGCGCTGCGCGAGAAGCTCGAAGACGACGGGTTCGTCTTCGTCAGCGAGACCGACAGCGAGGTCATCGCGCACCTGATCGCGAGTCTCTACGACGGCGACCTCGAGCGCGCGGTCAAGCAGGCCGTGATGCTGCTCAAGGGCACGTACGGGATCGTCGCGATGCACCAGGACGAACCGGGCAAGATCGTCGGCGCGCGTAACGGATCGCCGCTCGTGCTCGGTATCGGCGATCACGAGATGTTCCTCGCGTCCGATGTGACCGCGATCATTGCGCACACGAAGCAGGTCATCTACATCGAGGACGGAGAGGTCGTGTCGGTCACCGCGGACAACTACCAGACGTCCGATCTGAAGAACCGTGCGGTCGACAAGAAGGTCGAGTTCATCAGCTGGGAGCTCGAGGAGATCGAAAAAGAGGGCTACGCGCACTACATGGAGAAGGAGATCCTGGAGCAGCCCGATTCGATCCTCCGCGCGATGCAGGGCCGTCTGGACCACGAGTACGCGACCGGTCACCTGGGGGGGCTCAACATGAGCCGGCAGGAGCTGCTGTCGGTCGAGCGCGTGAAGATCATCGCGGCGGGTACCAGCTACTACGCCGGCATGGTCGGAGCGTACGTGCTGGAGAGCGTCGCCCGGATCCCGGCGACGGCCGAACTCGCGAGCGAGCTGCGCTATCGCAACCCGATCGTGGAGCCCAACACGGTCTACTTCGCGGTTTCGCAAAGCGGTGAGACCGCCGATACGCTCTACGCGATGCGCGAACTGCAGCGCAAGGGCGCTCGCGTGCTCGGCATCTGTAACGTCGTCGGCAGCACGATCCCGCGCGAGTCCGACGGCGGCGTCTACATCCATTCGGGTCCGGAGATCGCGGTCGCGAGCACGAAGGCGTTCACCAGCCAGATCACCGCGTTCTATCTCTTTGCGCTGATGATGGCGCGGATGCGCCACCTGGGGATCGAAGCCGGCACACGGATGATCGAACGGATCGAGTCGCTCCCGCGGCTGGTCGAAGAAGTGCTGCGTCGCAAGGAGACGCTGATCCCGATCGCGCGCAAGTACGCGCACGCCGGCGATGTGCTCTTCCTGGGGCGAGGGATCAACTATCCGGTCGCGCTCGAAGGCGCGCTCAAGCTCAAGGAGATCTCCTACATCCATGCCGAAGGGTACTCGGCCGCGGAGATCAAGCACGGTCCGATCGTGCTCATCAACGAGGTCACGCCGAGCGTCTTCCTGATTCCCAACGACGGGCTGCGCGACAAGGTGCTGTCGAACCTGAAGGAAGTGAAGGCGCGTAAGGGTCGGGTGATCGCGCTCGCGGTCGACGGCGACGACGAGGTCGGTCGCGTAGCCGACGATGTGTTCTGGGTGCCCAAGGCGAGCGAGCTTCTCTACCCCTACCTGATGGTTATCCCGCTGCAGATGTTCGCGTACTACGTCGCGCTCGAGCTCGGCCGCAACGTCGACCAGCCGCGCAACCTCGCGAAGAGCGTGACCGTCGAGTGACGCGTCGGGGTCGGTTGCTCGCCGTCGCCGCGGCCGTGCTGACGACGGCCGTCGCGCAGCCGCTCCCGGTTTGGCCGGTCGAACCGTCGGACGGTGAGCTAGCGACGTTGTGGATCGGTCCGGTCCGTCGTCGCGGGATCGACGCGCTCGCGCCCGATCTGACGCCGCACTGGTACGCGCGGTACTCGGTGGCCGGTCTTGAGGTGGAAGTGTTCATGTTCGACGCGCCGTTCGACCGCGCGCAGACGTGGCCGGTGTCGAGCTTGTGCGCGGAGCGACCGCTGCGCGCGCGCGACGGCCTGTGGTACTACGCGAGTCGACGCGGATGGTCGATGATCGTGTCGGCAGCCGACGACGCGCTTGTGTGCCGGTTCGTCGACCGGTTTGTTACCCGCTACGAGTTCTTCGTGGGGGTGGACGGAAGGCTTGGCTCCGTACCGCCGTTCCCGGCGATCCTCAACGACCCGAGTCGCTGATCTCGGCCAGTAGCGTGTTCGCGAGCACGCGCGGCCACTCGGGGATGCTCCCGGCCTCGGTATCGTACATCGCAAGGAGCGTGTCGAACTCGGTTCGTGCTTGCTCGAAGTCGTTGCGTCGGAAATGGATGAACCCGATCTCGTACCGGGCGGTTGCGACCGCGGCCCGATCGTTGGGGAACCGGTCAAGGATCGCCTGGTAGTACGCGAGCGCAGCGTTCGGGTTTTCGGCGTCCACCGACTCCTGCGCGAGCTGAATCAGCTCACCAAGGGTGAGGTCATCCGGTATGTCGGTCGGGACCGTTCGGCAGCCGAACAGCAGCACGGCCACCAGAAGCATAAGCGGGAGTCGAGCATTCATCGTCAGTTAATGTACACCGAGTCGACCACGGGTGCAAAGGCCCGGCGTGCCGGGTCTACTGGTCGTAGACCTCGTCGTTGATAGGGAGACTACGTTTGAGGTCCTGGAGGAACTCCTCCTCGTCGCCCATCGGCTCGTACCGGTCGCATTCGTCCATGCTTCGCCGGATGACTGTGAAATACTTGTAGAACTTCTCGTCGCCAAGACGCTTTC
Source organism: Spirochaetaceae bacterium (assembly GCA_007129695.1). GTDB lineage: Bacteria > Spirochaetota > Spirochaetia > DSM-27196 > SLST01 > SLST01. The sequence continues at coordinate 3,441 of SKVA01000472.1, forward strand.
GCCACTTCCCGGCGGCGCATCGGACCCGCAGCACGTACCGCGACCCGTCCTCGACCGAACTGGGTACCAACTTGCAGTTTCGGCAGTTGGCGCAGTAGATCTTCCCCTTCGTTTCCGTCAACCGGTCGACTTGTGCGGTCCGACTCACAACTGCCTCCTCTCCCATCGTCCCTTTCATCATCGATCATATCGAGTTCGGAGTTTAGGAAATGTGACGTATCTCCTTGTGTATTCGTAACTTCGGTTTGACACCGGCCGATCGGCCGACTACACTCGCCGTCATGATCGCAACAATCATCAACGCCGCTGCGGTGATCGTCGGGTCGGTCGTCGGTCTGCTGCTCAAGCGGCGGATCGGCGAACGGATTCGGGTCGTGCTCTTCTCCGGGATCGGGGTGATCACGCTCGTGATCGGTATGTCGATGGCGCTGTCGTTCGAACGGATTCTCTACCTTGCGCTCGCGATCGTGCTCGGAGGAATGACCGGAACGTGGATCGGGGTCGAGGATGCGATCCTCAAGCTTGGAGAGTGGCTGAAGAGGCGGTTCGGCCAGCAGGACTCAGGCGGAGAGTTCGCTTACGGCTTTCTCAGCGCATCGGTGCTCTTCTGTGTCGGCGCGATGACGATCATCGGCAGCTTCCAGGCCGGGGTCGACGGCAACTACGAGCTGCTGCTGACCAAGTCGGTCATGGACGGCTTCATGGCGATCCTGCTCGCCGCGTCGCTCGGCGTCGGCGTCGCGGCGAGTGCGATCGCGATCCTTGTCTATCAGGGCGGGCTGACGCTGCTCGCGGTGTACTTGAGTCCGCTGGTGACGCCGCTGCTCCTGTCGGAGATCACAGCGGTCGGCGGCGCGCTCATCCTGATGATTGGCATCAACCTGCTCGACCTCAAGCGAATCAAGACCGCCGACTACATCCCCGCGATCCTCTGGGTGATCCTCTTTGTGCTGATCGACCCGTTGATCCGGTTGTAGCCCCCGGTCAACCGGCGACGACGAAGCCGGGGACGAACTCGTCTGCAAGTTCCGGATGCCGTGGCAGCACGCGCACGCTCAGGCCCTGACGGCCCGCGGTCGTGCAGCGGATCACCGCGGTAAACGCGTACGTGCCATTGTCGCCTGCGCCCTTCGCGTTCATCGGCGTGCGCGTCGGGGCGGCGATCTCATCGAGAGTGCTCATCGGGCCGTGGTAGAGCTCGACCGTCACGTCGTCGGGCTTGAGGTCGCCCAGGTGGATGCGCGCCTGGAGCACGACGTCGTCGCCGACGTTCAGCCGACGGTCGGGCAGCGCAGGTTCGGTGACGACCTCGATCGACGGCCACGCCTTGCGCAGTCGTGCCATATGATCGGCGAGCGACTTCGCCGCCTTGTACGACCCGGCGCGAACCCGTGCGGCGTTCGTGAGCGCCGGTCGGTAGAAGTGATCGGTGTACTCCATCAGCATCCGGTGGCTCGAGAAGCGCGGTGCAAGCTCGGCCATCGACGCCTTCATCATTCTGATCCATTCGTGCGGTAGCCCGTCGCGGCCACGGTCGAAGTAGAGCGGCAGGATTTCGCGTTCCAGAAGATCGTAGAGCAGCTTGCTCTCGACCTCATCCTGCTCCTCCTCATCTTCGTAGAACTCTCCGCTGCCGATCGCCCACCCGACGTCGGGCGTGTAGCCCTCCGCCCACCAGCCGTCCAGGATCGAGCAGTTGAGCACGCCGTTTATCGCGGCCTTCATGCCGCTCGTGCCGCTCGCCTCCATTGGTCGCCGCGGGGTGTTCATCCAGAGATCGGCTCCGCTGACCAGGTACTTCGCGATTCCCATGTCGTAGTTCTCGACGAAGACGATTCGGCTACGAAGTTCGGGCTGTTGCGCGAAGTGGACGATATCCTTGATCAGGTTCTTCCCGGGAACGTCGTGCGGATGCGCCTTGCCGCTGAAGATGACCTGAACCGGCCGTTCGGTGTTGGTCAGAAGCTTGTAGAGCCGGTCCCGGTCGCGGAACAGCAGCGTCGCGCGCTTGTACGTCGCGAACCGTCGCGCGAAACTGATCGTGAACGAGTAAGGCGAGAGCACCTGATTCGCGGTGGCAAGCTGAGTGCCCGACAGCCCGCGGCG
>SKVA01000285.1 GCA_007129695.1 Spirochaetaceae bacterium
CCGATCTGACCGCGGTCAACCTCTCTCAGCCGCACCTCAACGATATGGAGACGGTCTACCGTTCCACGGTAGATCGTGGTATCGTACTGCTCAATCTTGACTCGGCCGCGGCGGCGTCGGCCGGGCGCGATCTGCACGGGCGCGTGCAGTGCCCGTCGGCTCCTGCCGCCACCCGGTCGTGAACTCGGCGTAAGGAGTATCACGGATGAGTGAGAGAGTTCGAGTCGTGCTCGTCGGGCTTGGCGGGTACGGGCAGGGGTACGCAGCCGCTGCGCTCGACCATGCACAGGCTCTGGGAATCGAGCTCGTCGGGGCGGTCGACCCGACTCCCGAACGATGCGCGCGCGCCGACGACGTACGCGCCGCCGTCGGCAGCATCGCGGCGAGCGTCGACGACTTCTTCGCATCCGGGGCGGCCGACCTTGCGGTGATCGCGTCTCCGATCCAGTACCATGCGCCGCAGACGATCGCCGCACTCGAAGCGGGCGCGCACGTGCTGTGCGAAAAGCCGGCGGCCGGAACGATTCAGGACGCCATCGCGATGCGCGACGCGGCCGGTCGCGCCCGACGGTCGATCACGATCGGGTACCAATGGTCTTTCTCCGATCCGGTCCAGCGACTGCGAAGCGAAATCGCGGCGGGCCGATTCGGCGCGCCGAAGACGCTCAAGGTGCTCGCGTTCTGGCCGCGCACGGCCGCGTACTACGGGCGCAGCGCGTGGGCCGGTGCGGTCCGGTCGGCCGACGGAAGCTGGATCCTGGACAGTCCGATGAACAACGCGACCGCGCACTACCTTCAGAACTGTTTCTTCGTACTCGGAGACGGCGGACGGCCGGTTTCGGTCCAGGCGGCGCTCGCGCGGGTGAACAGTATCGAGAACTGCGACACGACGCTGTTACGCGTGCAGACCGCGTCGGGCGCCGACGTCGTGTTTCTGTCGACGCACGCGGTCCCGTCCAATGTCGGTCCGGTCGCTCGCTACCAGTTCGAGCACGCCGACGTGCTGTGCGAGTCGCCGGGTGACTTCCGCGTACGCTACCACGACGGCAGGATCGAGCCCTACGGTTCGCCAGAGATCACGCCCGCGCAGAAGATCGCGGCGGTCGCCGCGATGATAGCCGGGCGACCCGTACCCGCCGAAACGGGACTCGAGTCGCGCGCGCGGATTGGCGCCGGTGTGCCGTGCACGATCGGTGACGCAATGGCGCAGACGACCGCAATCTGCGGCGCGCACGATTCCGCTGCGATCATCGACGCGCCGGCCGATCTGGTTCGGACGACCCGAATGGGCAGCGACGCCGCGAGCGATCTGCGCTGGATAGAGGGGCTTCAGACGGCGATGATCCCGTGCTTCGATCACGGTGCGCTGCCGGCCGATCTGGGCCTGCTGCCGTGGCTCCCGTCGGGACGTGTGGTTGATCTGTCGGCCTACGATCGCTATCCGGGTCCCGCGGCTTGATGGTCGGCGCCGCGCGACCCATAATGGGTGCCGGAGGCGCTGATGGAGTATCGACAAGTCGGACGATCGGGGCTCAAGGTTTCGGAGATCTGCCTGGGTACGATGACCTTCGGTCACGGGACCGACGAAAAAGAGTCGGCGGCGATGGTCGCGCGCGCGCTCGACCTGGGAGTGAACTTCTTCGACACGGCCAACTCGTACGCCGATGCGCAGTCGGAGCGGCTGCTCGGTAAGGCGCTGTCGGGCCGGCGCGACCGCGCGGTCGTCGCGACCAAGTTCTACAATCCGATGGGCGGTGGTCCGAACGATTCGGGCATGTCGCGCTACCATATCATGAACGCGATCGACGCGAGCCTGAAGCGGCTCGATATGGACCACGTCGACATCTACTACATCCACCACGTCGATCAGCAGACGCCGCTCGACGAGATGCTCGGCGCGCTCGACGATCTGGTCCACGCCGGTAAGGTCCGCTACATCGCGTGCAGCAACTACGAGGCGTGGCGCCTGATGGACGCGCTGTGGACGTCGGATGCGAACGGGCTGTCGCGCTTCATCTGCTACCAGCCGCAGTACAGCCTGGTGGTCAGGGATATCGAAGTGGAGATCGTGCCCGCGTGCGCTCGGACCGGACTCGGGGTCGTCACGTGGAGCCCGCTCGCCGGCGGGTTTCTGTCGGGCAAGTACGCGCCCGGCGAGCGATCGAAGCACGGAACCCGGTCAGAACAGAAGTGGGCGTACCCCGACGCGTACTTCGCGCCGAACGCCGACGATATCCTGGCGACGCTTCTTGACGTGGCCGATTCGCTCGGGAAGACGCCGGCCGAAACGGCGCTGCGGTGGATACTCGAGCGGCCGGTGATCACGTCGGTCATCGTCGGTGCGCGTACGGTCGACCAGTTTGACGCGAATGTCCGCGCGTCGGCGTGGCGGATGCCCGACGACGCGCTCGCCAGGTTGACCGACGTATCGGCACCGCGGATTCCGTACCCGCAGGCGATGGAGTGGCCGCGCGACGCAGCGCGCCTTGGCGCGATCGAGTCGCCACCCACCCCGTAGCCCTACGCCGTCGTCGAGCGTTCTGATGCGACGACGGTCGCGATGACGCGCGCGTCGACCGGATCGGCCGGATCGAGCGACGACACGGACGTGAGCGCCCACCGCGCGCCGCGTTCGCCGGCGTCGGAGAGAAAGCCGCGGTCGGCCGGTGTCAGCGCACCCGACTCGTCGGGACAGTCAAAGCCGAGCGCTGCGCGGTACGCGTCGGCGATCGCGTCGAAGCAACGACCGTGCCGCGCGCATAGTAGCATCGCGCCGACGATCCTGTCGTCGCGCCCGAGTTTCCGTGGCAGGTCGCGACCGACGCGGTGAACGGTATCGCCGAGCGCGCGGTTTGCGAACCGGCGCAGCAGGTCGTCGACGTTCTCGCGGAGCGCGGTAGCAGTGAACACCGTCGGGTACTCGGCTTCGAGCGCGTCGGCGCTCTGCTCCATCGCGCGCCGGGTGCGCCCGATCGTCGACGGCTGATCGAGCGTGGCGCTGAGCAGCCGTACCGACCGGTCGTGCGCGCAGCCCAGGTAGGCTGCCGCCGCGTGCCCCATGTTGTGGATGAAGAGCTTGCGGTCGACGTACGCGTCGATCCGGTCGACTGCGCTCACTCCGGGTACGGCCGGAACCCGGGTTCTGAACCCGTTCGCGTCGACTATGAGCGTGTTGTACGGTTCGGCGTAGACGATGAGCGGGTCGCGCGCGGCTTCATCACCGGGCACGATCGGGACCATCTTGCCGATGCTCGTCTCCACCAGACCCAGATCGTCGGTCTGTTCGCCATCGGTCGCCAGGGCGGCCGCTACTGCGGCCCGAACCGTCTCCGCGCAGTCTCGCACGTTCTCCGCAAGGATCACGTCGAGCGGACGCCCTGCGCTGACCCGACGCCGTTCGGCCAGGCCGGCAGCGAGCGCGCGCGAGACGGGTCCGAGCGCCGCCTTACCGACCGCCGTCGCCGCCATGTCCGCGCCCGCGATCTCCTTCGCGACCGCCGCCGCGTCGCGCCCATCGATCGCGCGGACACCGCTCACCGCGACGCGTCGCGCGGGCGCGTCGCTATCGACGACGACGACGTCGTACCCACCGCGGTCGTTCAGCGCGTCGACGATCGTGGTGTTGACGTCTACGAACACGACGTCCCACCCGGCGCGCGCGAACAGCGGCGCGATGAAGCTCCGACCGATATTCCCGGCGCCGAACAGTACCAGTTTCATGGCCGCAGCGTCTCACGACCGACCCGACCGTGGCAAGCGCCGGAGTCAGCCGCTCGGAGCCAGCCGGTGACTCGGCGCGCCGTGACCGAGCGGTCGGTTCGCTACTATATTGTACGAGATGGCTCATAACGACACTTCTCACGACCAGGAACGCGCGTGGCACGCGATGGACGCCGATGCGGTCGTGGACGCGTTTGGCACCGACTCCGATGCCGGCCTCAGCGACGATGAGTCCGGTCGGAGACGGGAAGAACACGGACCGAACAAGCTCCCCGAAAGCGAGAAGCGCGGTCCGGTTGCGCGGTTCTTCGCGCAGTTCCACAACGTGCTGATCTACCTCCTGCTCGCCGCCGGTGTGATCGCCGGCGTTCTTGACGAGTGGGTCGAGGCGGCCGTGATCTTCGCGGTCGTGCTTGTCAACGTGCTCGTCAGCTACGTCCAGGAGGGCAAGGCCGAAGAGGCGCTCGAAGGGATCAAGCGGATGCTGTCGCTCGAAGCGCGCGTGACCCGCGGCGGAACAAGGTCGACCATCGACGCCGTCGATCTGGTTCCCGGCGATATCGTCGCGCTGAAGTCGGGTGACAAGGTGCCGGCGGATATGCGCCTGGTGTCGGCCAAGAACCTCCGGGCCGAAGAGTCGGCGCTCACTGGTGAGTCCGACGAGGTGGAGAAGAACACCGATTCGGTGGCAGACGACGCGGTGATCGGGGATCAAGAGGGCATGGTGTTCTCCGGTACGACGATCACCTACGGTGAGGCGGTCGGCGTCGTCGTCGCGACTGGAACGAACACCCAGCTCGGCAGCATCAACCGGATGATGTCGGATGTGGGCGACAAGAAAACTCCGCTGCTGCGCAAGATCGACCGTTTTGGCAAGATCCTCGCGATCGTGATCGTAGTGCTCGCAGGGGTCTTCTTTGCGTTCGGCCTGTTCGTCCGCGGTGTCGATCTGCCGGAGATGTTCCTGGCGGCGATCAGTATCGTCGTCGCGTCGATACCCGAAGGGCTGCCCGCGATAATGACGATCACGCTCGCGATGGGCGTCCAGCGCATGGCGCGCAGGCACGCGATCATACGTCGCCTTCCGTCGGTGGAAACGCTCGGAGCGGTCAGCGTGATCTGCTCCGACAAGACCGGGACGCTCACCCGCAACGAGATGACCGTCCGGTCGGTCGTCACCGTCGACGGTGCGTTCCGCGCAGAGGGTGCCGGCTACGCGCCCGAAGGACGGATCCTTCGCGACGGCGACGACGGGGCGACCGTAGAGCCCGACTCGATCGGCGACGATGCGCCGGCGCTGCGGCGCCTGGCCGAATGTGGGGTCGCGTGCAACAATGCATCGATCCGCGAAGAAGAAGGAACCTGGACGCTCGACGGCACGCCGACCGAAGGGGCGCTCATCGCGCTTGGCCACAAGGCGGGACTCGCCGATTTCAACCCGAAGCGCGTCGACTCGATCCCCTTCGAGTCGGATCACAAGTACATGGCAACCCTGAGCGACGCGGACAGCGGAAGGGTCGTTTTCCTGAAAGGCGCCCCTGAGCGCGTGATCGACATGTGCGACCGGCAGTACAGCGCCGACGGAGAGGAGTCGATCGACCGATCGTTCTGGACCGGGCAGGTGGACACGATCGCGGCACGGGGTGAGCGGGTGATCGCGTGCGCGTACCGACCGGCCGACGAATCTGTGTCGTCGATCGACCACGACGACCTTGGATCGTCGTTCGTGTTGCTCGGGCTCACCGGCATCATCGATCCGCCGCGCGAGGAGGTGATCGACGCGATCGCCGAGTGCCGCGATGCCGGAATCCGCGTCATCATGATCACCGGTGACCACGCGGCGACCGCTCACGCGATCGCGCAGCAGCTCGGGATCGACGCCGATACAGAACCGGTTACCGGCGCCGATCTGTCGTCCATGTCTGACGACGATCTGGTGAATGCCGTCCGGGACCACAACGTGTTTGCGCGTACGAGCCCCGAACATAAGCTGTGGCTCGTGGAGGCGTTGCAGAAGCAGCACCTGCTGTGCGCGATGACCGGCGACGGTGTAAACGACGCGCCGGCACTCAAGCGCGCCGACATCGGAATCGCGATGGGAATCAAGGGTACCGAGGTCACGAAGGAAGCGGCCGAAATGGTGCTCACCGACGACAACTTCGCGTCGATCGTCCACGCGGTCGAAGAGGGCCGCACGATCTACGCCAACATAAAGAAGACCATTCTCTTCCTGCTGCCTGCAAACGGAGCCGAGGCGTCGGTCATCATCGTCGCGATCCTGCTCGGTCTGACGCTCCCGATCAGCCCGGTGCAGATCCTGTGGGTCAACATGGTGTCGGCGGTCACGCTCGCGCTGTCGCTGTCGATCGAGCCGATGGAGCGCAAGGTCATGCAGCGAAAGCCGCGCGAACCCGACGAGCCGATCCTGGGCGCCGGATTCTTCAGGCGGGTTGTGTTTGTGTCGATCCTGAGCGGAGGGCTCACCTTCCTGGCCTTCGTGCTCGGATCCGGGCTCGGCGCCGAGGGCGCCGACCTGGCCGCCGCGCGTACGCTCGCGGTGAACATGCTCGTCGTGGCGCACGCGTTCTACCTCTTTACGTGCAAGAAGCTCTACGAATCGAGCGTCTCGATCCGCATCTTCGACAACAAGTGGTCGCTCGCGTCGGTCGGTCTGCTCGCGCTGCTCCAGGTCGCGTTCACATATGTCCCGTTCATGAACACGCTCTTCGGTACGGCACCGATTCCTGCGATCCACTGGATCTACCTGGCCGGTGGCGGCGCGCTGGTATTCGTCGTCGTGGAGATCGAGAAGCTTGTGTCACGGAAGCTCGGCTCGCGCTGACCGCTGCCGCGGGTCGTCGATTCGTGTATACTTGATCTATCAGTTGAGTCTGGCTGTCGACGAAGGAGGGCGTATGTCCCAGTTGTATTTCTTGAGTGTGATAACCCTTGTGTTCGCGGGATTGCTCGCGTCGGCGGATTTTCTGGCCGAACGGCTTTCGCTGTTGTCGTTCCTGCCTCGCATGACCGGCAACTCGATCCTGGTCGTTGTGACCGGAGCGGTGACGCTGCTCGTCGGCGTCGCGAAGCTGATCTTCCCGGCCCCTGGAGAGGCCGTCCCTATCGCCGGCGACCTGTTGCCCGCTCTCACCGGCATCCTGGTCGGTGCGCTGTTGATCCTTCTCGGCTCGAACAAGGCGGAGGAAGCGACGCCCGACGCAGCGAAGCGGGTTGTCTCGGTGGTGATCAGCTACCGAATCGTGATCGGACTCGCGAGCGTTGCCGTCGGGTTGATCCATTTCATCTTTCCGGCGACCGTAATCCTGTAGGGCACCGATGGCGCGGATCATCTTCAGCATTATCAACCTGGTCGCGTTTGCGGTACTCGTCGTCCTGAACGCCGGAAACGTCGTTGCGTTCAACCTCTTCGGATGGCAGCTCGAGGCAGCTCCGCTCATAGCGATCGTCATCGTGAGCTTCACCGCCGGTGTGCTCTATTCGTTCCTCTTCTACGTGATGAGCTACTTCGCAAAGGGACAGCGCGCAAAGCTGCTTCGAACACGGGACCAACTCAAACTGAAGAGGAATGAGCTGGCCGATCTGGAAGAGTCGAAGGCCGGCGACAAACCGAAGCGCGGATGGTTCCGCAAGTCCGTTCGCGACGAGTCCGATGACGCGCAGTCGGACCTCACTGAACCCTGACAATAGACTACTACCCTTCGGCTCAGGAGGCGCAATGATGGACACTGTGCAGTTCGAAAAGAAGCCGTTCTCCGTTGGGAACGCGCTGAAGGGCCTGTTCATCGGGATGGCGAACATCATCCCGGGTGTGAGCGGCGGGACAATCGCGGTCATCACCGGGATCTACGACGAGATGGTCGACGCGTTCGGCAACTTCTTCAAGAGCGACGGCGGTTGGCGTCGCAACCTCTTCTTCCTGACGCCGGTGATTATCGGCGTACTCCTGGGCAACGTCGCGCTGGCGCGGTTGATCGGCTACCTGCTGGAGACCGCCCCGGGCCCGACCACCTTCGGGTTCATCGGCCTGATCCTGGGTAGCACGCCGTACCTGGTCAAGCGCGCGGGTATGCGCGAGCTGAAGGTCCGCCATGCGCTGCTGTTCGCCGCCGGGCTTGCCGTCGTGCTGTGGATGGGGCTCGCGTCGCGCCCGGAGGCATCTCCTCCGATAACTGAGGTCGACCTGGCGACCGCCGCGCTCGTGTTCGGCGCGGCGTTCGTCGGTAGCGTCGCGATGATCATTCCGGGGGTGAGCGGGAGCTTCCTGCTGTTGCTGATCGGCATGTACAGCACGCTGCAGAACGCGTTCAGTACGCTCAATATCCCGATCGTGGTTCTCTTCGTTGCAGGAACACTGACCGGTGTCGTGATCGTTTCAAAGGGAATCGCCGCGCTGCTACGGAGCTACCACGGCAGCACGTACGCGGTCGTGATCGGACTCGTGATCGGCAGCGCGATCGCTCTTTTCCCCGGGTTTGCAGCCGGAGCGATGATTCTGGGCGACATTGGCGCGTTTGCGGTCGGAGCCGCGCTCAGCCTCTTCCTGGGCGCCGGAATGAAGGAGAAGATCCTGGGCGCGCGCGTCGTCGAGAGCGCCCAGTGAGCCGTCGCCGGGTACCGGTTTCCAACGCTCAGGCGCCGTAGGCCTGAGGTACAGAGCCTTACTGTGAGACCGCGATCGCGAGCCGGACCGATGCGAACTTGGTCGCTTCCGAGTCGGCTCGCGACGTGAGTACGACCGGAATCCGCGCACCGACGACGATCCCTGACACCGCCGCTGCGGCTAGGAAACTGAGACTCTTGTAGACCGCATTCCCCGCGTCCAGATTCGGCATCAGGAGGAGGTCGGCGTCGCCGGCCACGTCGCCGTCGATCTTCTTGATTCGCGCCGCGTCGCGGCTGACCGCGACGTCGAGCCCGAACGGTCCGTCGATCAGGATGCCGAGCGAGCCGTCGGCGTTCACCCGGCGAACTACTTCAGCGGCGTCAACGGTCGACCGAACCTTCTCCGTGACGCGCTCCACAGGCGCGATGCATGCAACCTTCGGCTTCCTTAGTCCGATCGCCGCCGCGACCGGCATTGCGTTCGCAATCAGCGCGAGCTTCTGCTCGACGTCAGGAGCGATCGTGATCGCCGCGTCGGTCAGCATCAGCAGTTTGTGGTATCCGGGAACGTCGAAGAGCGACACGTGGCTGATCAGCCCACCGTTGTCCAGCAGCCCGTGGTCGCGCGACAAGATCGCGCGGATGAAGTCCGATGTCTGCACCTGGCCCTTCATGATCACGTCTGCATCACCGGCGGCTGCGATTCGTGCAGCGGCTGCCGACGCGTCTTCGCGGCTCGCGATCTTCTCGAAGTCACACGCCGACAGGTCGACGCCGGCCCGGTCGGCCAGTTCGTGCGTCTGATCGACGCGCCCGACCAGGATGAACCGGGCTATCCCGAGCGCGAGCGTGCTGCCGATACAGCCGATGATCTCATCGCTATCCGCACCCGCAACGACGACTGTGGGAGGTCGTCGCACCGACGACGCCACGGGTCCTATCGGCGATCCGCAGGACAGCCGGCTCTGGAGGACCGCCTCAAGCCGTGGACCGATACTCATCTGTACTCCTTCGGCTCTTCGATGCCCGTCAAGACTCGAATCGCCGCGCGAGCAAGGCTCAGCATTTCGCGCTCGCCGGGAACCACCCGGATCGGTGCCAGGAACCCGATGCGGTCCGTGATCGCGGCGACAAGCACGTCGTCGTGTGCCATCCCGCCGGTCAACACGATCAGGTCGACGCGTCCGCGGAGCGTCGCGCCGTGGCGCGCTATCTCCTGACTGATCTGGTACGCCATCGCATCGATGACTGCCGCGGCGTTTGTGTCGCCCGCCGCGACCCGCTCGCGCAGCTCGACCAGGCTGTTCGTCCCGCAGTACGCAATCAGACCGCCGCCACCTGTCAGCATCCGACGGAGCGCCCGCTCGTCGTGGTCGCCCGACAGCGCGAGCGACAGGAGCTGTCCAGCGGGTAGCGATCCCGTACGTTCCGGGGAGAAGGGACCGTCGCCGTCGAGCGCATTGTTGACGTCCACGACACGGCCGTTGCGATGCGCGCCGATCGATACGCCGCCACCCATATGCGCTACGATCAGACCCGCTTCTTCGTAGCGCAACCCCGCGGACGCGGCGGCTTCGCGGGCGGCCGACTTCTGGTTGAGCGCGTGGAAGATGCTGCGCCGCGAGATCTGTGGCAGACCGGAGTAGCGGGCGACATCATCGAGCTCGTCGACAACCACCGGGTCGGCGATGAACGCATCGCAGCCCGATTCGGCGGCGAGCTCGTCGGCAAGCAGCGCTCCCAGGTTCGACGCGTGCTCTCCGTACGCGCCCGATCGCAGATCGCGCTTCATCGCGTCGTTGACCCGGTACACTCCGCTATCTACCGGCTTGAGCAATCCGCCGCGCCCGACGACCGCGTCGAAGCGGGCATCGCTGTGCGCAGAAGCCTGCAGGAACGACCGGATCGCCCGCAGGCGCATCGGATGCTGTGCGGCGATGCTGGGGTACGCGGAAAGATCGGCGGCGTCGTGCGCGATGGCGGATGCATCGACCTCACGCTCGTTCTCGAACAGCGACACCTTGGTCGAAGTCGAGCCGGGGTTGAGGACCAGGATGCGTCGCGCGGTCATCGAATCGGCTGGGGTGCGGTGGATGGCGCGGCGACCGGGTGTTCGGCGACGAACGCGACCGCGGCGTCGACCATCTGCAGGTTCAGGTCGACAAGATCCTTCTTCTTCAGCGCGTGCGGGATGACCCGCCGGAGGATATCGATTGCCGGGAACCCTGCGATCGCCGCGTACGCGGCAAGGAGCACCACGTTCGCAGCACCCTGGAACCCGATATCCTGCGCGATCTTCGACGCCGGAATCATACAGTACCGTATGTCGCCCCGCGCCGGCCCGCGATCGATCAGCGACGAGTTTGCGACGATCAGCCCGCCGGGTACGACCGAACCCTCGAATGCGTCGATGCTTGGCCCGTTCAGCGCGATCAGCGTCGTCGGCTCGTCTACGAGCGGCGAACCGATCGATTCCTCACTGACGATCACGCTCGCGTTCGCCGTTCCGCCTCGCATCTCTGGTCCGTACGACGGGAGCCACGTTGCGTGCAGACCTTCGGATATCGCGCAGTTCGCCAGCAGGATGCCGGCCGACAGCACGCCCTGACCGCCAAAGCCGGCGATCTTCACCCGCTGTTCCGGGAGTCCTGTCACGCGGTCGATCGTTTCGATCTCGCTCTGCGATCCGAGTAGCTTCACGAGCTCGTCGTCGGGAATCGGTCTCGACGGTTCGCGCGTAGCCCGCGCGGTCGCAACGGCACCCGGCGTGCCGGTGTCACGAAACGACTTGACCGGAAAAGCCGGTTCCAGGTTTTCGATGAGCCATTTGCGCGCGTCCATCGGCGTCAGCTTCCAGTTGATCGGGCACGGAGAGAGAATCTCGACGAAGCTGAACCCGACGCCGTCGATCTGATTCTTGAGCGCCTTACGCACCGCCCGTCGCGCCTTCAGAACCCGGTTGCCGTCGCCGAGCGACACGCGTTCGACGTACACTGGTGCGGACAACGCCGATATCAGTTCGCACATCCCGATCGGGTTGCCGTCGATCGCGGCGGAACGTCCCGTCGGTGTGGTCAGCGTGTGCTGACCGATCAGCGTCGTTGGTGCCATCTGACCGCCGGTCATCCCGTAGATCGCGTTGTTGACGAAGAAAACGGTGATGTTCTCACCCCTGTTTGCCGCGTGGATGATCTCCGCGGTGCCGATGCCGGCCAGATCGCCGTCGCCCTGGTAGCTGATGATCACCGCGTCGTCGTGGACGCGGCGCATCCCGGTCGCTACCGCCGGAGCACGTCCGTGCGCGCACTGGATATTGCCGGTATCGAAGTAGTAGTACGCGAACACGCTGCATCCGACCGGACTGCAGAAGATCGTGCGATCGCGGACGCCGAACTCGTCGATCGCCTCGGCGATCATCTTGTGCACCGTGCCGTGGCCACACCCCGGGCAGTAGTGCGTCGTCTGCTGACCCGCTCCCTTTCGCTCGAAGGTGTCGTAGAATGCATCCGGCTTCTTGTGCTTGATCATCGCTGTCCTGCCTTTTGTGCCGCCATATCCAGTACCTGTTCGGCCGTCGGTACCTGCCCGCCGAGCCAGTTCAGTCTGTGGACCCTGAGCGACGGTGCCGCGAGCTGGACGTCGTCGGCCATCATCCCGTCGTTGAGCTCGACGACCGCAATCTCGCGGACGGGCCCCTGTTCGACAAGCTCTGCGATCCGTGTGCGCGGGAACGGAAAGAGCGTCCTGGGCCGCAGTAGTCCCGCGCGAACGCCGCGCGCGCGCAGCCGCTGAACCGCCGTGAGGCAGATCCGCGCGGTGATCCCGAACGCTACGAAGAGCGTCTCGGCGTCGTCGGTGAACACCTCTTCCCAATCGGTTATCTCGGCTTCCATCTGGTCGTACTTGGCCTTCAGCTTCCAGTTGTGCGCGGCCTGATCGGCGGTGCTCATGTGGATCGACGTGATCAGGTTGTCGCGCGTTTCCGGCGTAGCACCGAGCGCCCACGGCTTGGTCGGCGCGTGATGCACGCTGTCTGGGATCTCCACCGGCTCCATCATCTGCCCGATGTACGCGTCAGAAAGGATGAACACGGTCACGCGGTAGCGGTCGGCGATGTCGAACGCACGCGCGGTCATGTCGCACATCTCCTGAGCCGAGTTTGGCGCGTAGACCGCGTTGTGGTAGTTGCCGTGCCCCCCCCCCTTGACGACCATGTTGTAGTCGCTCTGCTCGGGCCAGATATTACCCAGACCGGGCCCGGCGCGCTGGACGTCGACGATCACGCAGGGAAGTTCGGCACCGGCTATGTAGGAGAGCCCTTCGGCCATCAGGCTCACTCCGGGTCCACTGCTCGCGGTCATCGTCCGCGCTCCCGCGCCTGCCGCACCGTAGATCATGTTGATCGCTGCGACCTCACTCTCTGCCTGCAGAAAGTGGCGCCCCGTTCGCGGAAAGAAGTCGGCGGCGGCGTGCGCGATCTCACTCGCCGGGGTGATCGGGTAGCCGAAGAAGTGCGTCGCGCCCCCGACGAGCGCGCCGTGCACGACCGCTTCGTTGCCCTTCATCAGCTGCTTCATCAGACATCCTCCCGATCGGCCGGTTCGTTGCGGTAGACGGTGATCGCGCCGGGTTCGGGACACGAGTAGAAACAGAGTCCGCACGCGGTGCACGTCTCTTTCTCGAATCGGGCGTACTGGTACCCGAGCTGGTTCATCTTCGAACCGATCACCAGGCAGTGCTTCGGGCACGTCTCTACGCACACCTTGCATCCTTTACAGAGACACGAGTCGATTCTTACGAAATTCCGCACGTTGGTGTTGCTTGGAGCACTTGCCATGGATCCTCCGGTCATATTCCCTGAAACGCTTCGTCGTCGCCGTACCCGAAGAAGTTGATCTCGCTCACGAGTGCCGTTACGGCCGGCGACGCGCCCCCGACAACAATCATGTGGTCGGGGCACCCGAGTCGGTTGCACGCCGAGATGAAGTCCCCGGGTCGCGGTAGCAGCAGTTTGATACGGTGCTCCGAATCGCATCCGGCCGCGCCGCACTGCCCGTGTACGACGAGCGAAACGCCGCAGGTCGGGCACACCGCGTCGGCGTACATCGTAGCGTGCGCCTCATCGGTCAGAAAGTCGAATAGCTTCGCGTGACTACCCCAGAACGCGTCGATGTAGATCCTGTTGTGCCGATCGCCTCGATGTATCACGATGCCAATCGACGGTTCATCGTGAATACGAACCGAGTCGGACATCAGACTATGCCCGTTCGGGCACCTGAGCTCTTCGACGACCAGGTACTCATTGCCGTGCCGATGCACGAACTTCATCCCGTCGGGCAGGACATCCAGAAACTCTCTCGGTATCGAACGATGAATCAACTCCATAGTCGGCCTCTCCACCATTGTAAACCGGGAATGCCGATTGCGAAAGGGTATCCGAGCGAGCGTGAGGCATGGTACAAACCGTTATGCCTCCTGTTACACGACGACGCTTCCCGGGGGCGGGTCGCGCACACCGCGCGTCGTTCCCGCTGGCGCTGGTTCTGCTGGCTGCTGCGTTGACCGCGGCGCCCCTGGCGGCCGATGAGAGTCCGACGCTCTACTACTTCTGGCAGGAGGGCTGTCCGCACTGCGCGGCGATGGCCCCGTGGCTCGACGTGCTCGCCACCGAGTATCCGGCGCTGCAGATATCGAAGATCGAGGTCGGCCGCACTCCGGAGGGGCTCGATCTGCTGCGCGAGTTGTCGGCGAAGTATGGGATCGCTCGTTTGGGCGTTCCCGCAGTGTTCCTGGGGCACCGCGCGTGGGTCGGGTTCAACCCGACGGTGACAGCGGGGATTCGCTCCGCGGCGGCCGAGTGCGTGACCGACGGCTGCATCGACGCGCTGACCGACCCGCTACCCGAGCGACGGCTGATCGACGGCTCGTCCTCCGATCCCGAGGCGGTGACCGGCCCCGCGGATGTCGAGCGGGACCGGTTCGAGTCGATGCCGCTATACGCGGCGACCGCGCTCATAGCGCTCCTGGACGGGATCAACCCGTGTTCGCTCTGGGTGCTCACCTTTCTGTTGGGCATGGTCGTCCACACCGGTTCGCGGCGGAAGATGCTCCTGGTCGGCAGCGTCTTTCTGGTCACGACTGCGCTGATCTACGGCATGTTCATCGTCGGGGTCGTCCAGGCGATGGCGCTCCTGTCGTTCGTGCCGTGGATCCGGGTCGTCGTCGCTCTGCTCGCGTTCGCGATGGGTGCGGTCAACGTGAAGGAGTTCTTCGCGTTCGGTCGCGGACCTTCCCTCACGGTTTCCGACGCGCAGAAGCGACGCTTCGGTGACCGCGTGCGTCGGCTCTTCGCGTCTGATCGCTCTCCGCTCGCGCTTGCCGGGGGGACCGCGCTCCTGGCCGCGGGGATCGCGCTGGTGGAGCTCCCGTGCACCGCGGGGTTCCCGGTCATCTGGAGCGGGCTGGTCGTCGACGCGGGCGTCACGCTCGCGGTGTTCGCCGGATTGCTCGCGCTCTACCTCCTGATCTACCTGATCGACGAAGCGGTCATTGTCGGCGCGGCGACGATCGCGTTCAGGCGGCTTTCGATGACCGAAACGCGCGGGCGCAGGCTCAAGCTGATCGGTGGCGTCGTGATGATCGCGCTCGGCGGCGCGATGCTGATCGCCCCCGCGCTCCTGGAAACGCTCGCGGGCACCGCGATCCTCTTCGGCGGCGCGATCGCGGTCGCCGTCGCGGTGATCGTCGCCGATTCGCGTCTGAAGCGCCGAACGCCGGCGCGGCGAGCGAAGCGATGAATCATCGGCTCGAGGGGTGGGGGCACCGCTGCCTGGGTGGTGCGCGCCGGCTCGGCGGCGCGCTATTCGCGCTCGCCGGCGTCGTGCTCGCGATTGCCGGGTGCGCTCGTCGACCCGAGGCGGTGGAGCTCACCTACTTCTACGAGGCGCTCTGCCCGGCGTGTCCGGAGTCCGCTCATAGTGAGCTCCTCGCGGGCGAAGTGCTTCTACTCGTGCGCGTTCACGACCACGTGACTGCCGAGTCGCGTGACGTGATCGACGGCGACGGCATGGAGCATCTGCGCGCAACCGCGGCCAGGCACGGGGTCGATCCCAGGTCGCTGACGCTGCCGGTCCTCTTCGTGAACGATGAGCCGCACGTCGGCTTCGATGCGATTCAGGATTACCTCGATACGTGGTAGGGTGAGTCGGCCGCTCATCGGCGGTTCACTGCAAACGCCGGCTGAAGCCAGAAGGAGACCTCATGTCCGACCGACCCAACATCGTTTTTCTGTTCACCGACGATCAGCGTTTCGACACGATCGGCGCGCTCGGTCATCCGGTCGTCAAGACGCCGAACATCGATGCGCTCGTCGAACGCGGAGCGAGCTTCACGCACGCGCACATCCCGTCGGGACAGCACGGCGCGATCTGTATGCCGAGCCGCGCGATGCTCCACACCGGGCGTACGCTCTTCCACCTCCACGGCGCGGGCGAGTCGATCCCGAGCGAGCACACGCTGTTGGGGGAGACGCTCCAGAAAGCGGGCTACGCCGCGTTCGGCACCGGTAAGTGGCACAACGGTCACGAAGCGTACGCACGCAGCTTCACCGCGGGCGGAGAGGTGATGTTCGGCGGGATGGCCGACCACTGGAACGTCCCGATGTGCGACTGGGACCCGACCGGCCGCTACGACGTCGATCGGCCGTTCATCCACGACCCGATGGCGTCGAACCGCGTGTCGCGTCGCCGTGTCGACCACATCCACTTCGGACGCCACTCGACCGACATCGTCGCCGATCATACGGTGAGCTTCCTCCGCGATCACCCGCGCGGCGAGCCGTTCTTCACGTACACGTCGTTTCTGGCGCCGCACGATCCACGCACGATGCCCGAGCGCTACCGCGCGATGTACGATCCCGAATCGATCGAGCTCCCCGCGTCGTTCGTGCCTGAACACGCGTTCGACTTCGGCGTGCGGTCGATCCGCGACGAGGTGCTCGCGCCGTACCCGCGGACCGAGGCCGAGGTGCGCACGCACATCGCCGAGTACTACGCGATGATCACGCACCTCGACGACGCGGTCGGCCGGATCGTGGACGCGGTGCGCGCGCGGGGTGAACTCGACAACACCGTGTTCGTGTTCGCCGGCGACAACGGGCTCGCGTGCGGACACCACGGGCTGATGGGCAAGCAGAGCCACTACGAGCACAGCATCCGCGTGCCGCTCGTCTTCGCCGGCCCCGGTGTCCCCGCCGGAGCAAGAGTCGACGGGTACGCGTATCTGCTCGATATCTATCCGACGCTCTGCGACCTTGTCGGCATCGACACTCCGACGTCGGTGGAGGGCCGATCGCTCGTACCGATGATCGCAGACCCGGCCGCGCGCGTGCGTGACGAGCTCTACTTTGCGTACGCCGACCAGATTCGAAGCGTCAAGGACGACCGCTACAAGCTCTCGCTCTACGCGTACAATGACGCAAACTACGCGCAGCTCTTCGATCTGCGCGATGATCCCGATGAGCTGGTGAACCTGATCGGTGACGGCGAACGCCGGCCGATCGTCGAACGGCTCTTCGGGCGTGTCAGCGAGCTTGCAGTCGAGTGGGACGACCGACCGAGTCGGTGGGGCACCGCGTTCTGGGGCCGGTTCGACGCGAACGGAGGACTCCCGGCGGCGCTCGGCCGGATGAGGCGCTGAACCGCATCCATTTATGTACAAGAATCTGCAATGTATGTACAATAAGGTATGGTCGTCAAAGCGAGTGAACTGCGGCGAAACCTCTTCACGTACCTCGATCGTTGCGTGTCGGACGGCGAAGTGCTCGACGTCCCACGCAATGGCTCGATAGTTCGCATCGCGGTTGCGAATCGGCGGCTGCGCGTAGCCGAGCTACCTTCCCGACCTGCGGCGGTTGTCGATCCCGAGACGCTCGATACGTTCTCCCCGTCCGAGTGGGCACCGTAATCGACGAAGACGGCTGGGCGCGTGCAGCGGAGGTTGCGACCCACCTGACATGGACGCGCGATCCATTCGATCGCCTCATAGCGGCGCACGCGATCTGCTACGGAGCGGCGCTCTGCCCTCGCGACCGGACGATCCGCGATCATTACGCCGAGACATTCTGGGCCTGATCGATCCGCTACGCCATGATGCGGCCGTAGATCATACCCGCGGCGGTAGAAAGGACTACTACGAGCCCCACGTACGCGAGCGTCTTCTTTGCTCCCAGTTCTCCGCCGATCACCAGGAGCGACGGCAGCGAAAGCGACGGTCCGGCCAAAAGGAGCGCGAGCGCGGGTCCCTGGTGCATGCCGGCCCCAAGGAGACCCTGCATGATCGGTACCTCGGTCAGCGTCGCGAAGTACATCAGCGCTCCGGCAATCGACGCCATGAGGTTGCTGCCGAACGAGTTCGTGCCGACCAGACCCGCGATCCAGCTCTCCGGGATCAGCGCCATGTGCCCCGGGCGTCCCAGGAGGAATCCTGCGACCAGGACGCCGGCGAACAGGAGCGGCAGAACCTGGATTGCGAAATCGCGCGTCGCTGACACCCAATCGGAAAGCTCGCTCTTCCTGAACCACCGTACGAGCGAATACGCGAGCACCAGCCCGAACGCGCCGACGATCACCCACCTCCAACGGTAAAGGAAGTCCCACCACGCGACCGAGCCGTCCGACGGTGCCCAGTTCATGAACACCAGGATGCCGACCATCGACGCCATATAGATGACCGTCTTGCCGATGCTCCGGGACTCGTCATCCCCGGAGCTCTCGAACATCGCCGCGTTGGTCGTCCGTTCCTTATCCTCCTTGTGGAACAGGAGCTGCATCGCCAGGCCAATGACGAACGCGAACA
>SKVA01000344.1 GCA_007129695.1 Spirochaetaceae bacterium
CCACCCCGGCCAAGGACCGAGATTCGGCGCTCCGCGATCCCCTCCGCTACCATCGCTGCCCTGACAGACGTCGCACGCGACAGGCTCAACGGCTGGAGCTCGTCGCGCTCCTCACGCTCGGTACCGGTCACATTGACCGCGTGCCCCTCGATCCGGATGCTGTACGATCCGTACTTGGCGAACACCTCGGCCAGCCGCTTCAGGATCGCAAGATTCTTCGCGCCGCGCTCATCGTTCGGGTCGAGCACGAGCTCCGGGCTGTTCGGCGCAAACGTGATGTTCGAAATCTGCACGCGCAACCGGTCGCCGTCGCGAATCACCAGGATATCGACCGGGATGATCCCTTCTGCGACCGCGGTGTTCCCGAGCACGTCGGTCACGGTGAATCGGTACGGATAGTCCTCCGCCGATATCACGAGCTCGCCGTCAGACGCGCGTCCGTCCCAGATCAGACGGCTTGCCGGCATGCCGCGACCGGTGAACTCGTTGAAGAAACGCCTGTTGCGGTCGAGGATCTCGAATCGCCACGCCTGGATCGGACTGGCATTCTCAACGCTCAACCCGATCGAAAGCTGGTCATCGATGCCGTCGTTGTCGGGAGAGAACGGCACCGGATCGAGCGTCACTCTGAGGACCGGTGGGGTGATATCGACGAGTACCGGCGTAGACGTCGCGCGGGCACGGTTGCCCTTCGTGTAGTCGATCGCGTACTCAGCGACAAAGGTGCCTTCGCGAACCTGTCCGCGCCCATCGCGCCCGTCCCACACCACCGAGTGCTCGACGCGGATCGTCGACCCGGTGAACTCGCGGATCGTCAGCCCCGCGCGGTCGCGGATCGTCAGCCGCCAGCCATCCGATCCGTCAAGGACGTTGGCAAACAGGTCGAATCGTACCGTCTCGCGAATCCCGTTCCCGTTCGGAGACATCGCATCGCTTGAAGCGGTCACGAAGAGCCGTGGGATACGCGTGTCCACCCGGATGTCCCTGATCGTCGCGGACGCCGAGTTTCCAGCCCGGTCACGCGAACTGATCTCGTACACGTAGACACCGTCGGCGACCACGTTCCCGGCGCGATCGGTCCCGTCCCACCGCAGGTCACCTGCGCGACCGGTCCATCGGAACTCTCTGACGGAGGTTCCGTCGGCCGCCCGGATCGCTGCCACCCACTCCTGTTCGTCGCTCGTCTCCTGCCGGATCAGTATTGAGTCGCGGTTGCCGTCGCCATCCGGACTGAACAGCGTATACTCGGTCGACACGGTCACCGTCGGCGCCTGCGTGTCGATCGTGAAGAACGCGGTCTGCGCGCTCGCCTCGAATCCGTTCGTGAAGACGGCCTCGAACACGGCGCGGTATGAGCCGTCTGCAGCGCGTCGGCCGTCTTCCTGCGTTCCGTCCCAGACGCGGGATGCCGGCGCCTGCCCGCGTCCCTCAAAGCGCCGCACGAGCGTCCCGTCGGCTCTGACGACGCTGATCCGATACGTCGCGACGTCCGCCGGTCGGTCCACCCGCATCTCAAACCGCTGTTGATCGCGAACGCCGTTCGCATTCGGGCTGAACGCATCGAACTCCGCCTGGATCGCAATCTCGGCGCCGCTGGTGTCGACCTCAACTACCACCGGGTTGGAGCTCCCGGTATTGCCCGCGCGATCGGTCGCCGTGAGCACATACCGATAGATGCCATCGGCGACGAGCCTTCCGTCATCCCCACGACCGTCCCAGACGATCCTCTGGGGTGGGACACCCGACCACGTGAACGACCGCACGACGCGATCGAGCCGATCGTAGATTCTGGCTGTCCAGAGGTCCTCCGGGGAGGCCTCATTGAAGAACGCTACAGTGTCAATGTTTCCATCACCGTCTGGCGAGAAGAGCGCCACATCGCTTCGGGCCGACGCGAACGGGGGCGTCACGTCGACAACGAAGACCGCCGACTGGGCGCTCGGGCGGTTCCCGCTGCGGTACACTACCTCGAGCTCCGCAAAGTACTCGCCTTCTGCTATGACTGCGCCGGCCTCCGATCGGCCGTCGAACACGACCGGTGTCGGTACCGTCGCGATATCGCCGTACGAGCGGACCGCCGCGCCGGCGACCGTACGGACGGTCAAGCTCCATTCGACGATACCGCGCGGGTTTGGAACGTCGGGTTCGATCCGGATCGTATCCTGAACTCCATCTGCGTTCGGTGAGAAGTGGGAATCGGATATCCGGATCCCGACCGGCGTTGCCTCGGTATTCACGATGATGTTCGCGATTTCGGCCGACGTGCTGTTCCCCGCGCGATCGGTAGCCGATATCCGGTACCGGTACACCCCGTCGGGCTGGATTTCGCCGTCGTCGCCGGTTCCATCCCATACAATGCGCAGGGGCGCGGAGTTGCGAAACTCGAAGGTGCGGATCGGTCTGTTCGATGCGTTGAGGATCTGCGCGGTCCACAGGTCTTCTTCGCTTCCGGTCTGGTCGATAATCAGCTCGTCTTTGATCCCGTCGTCGTTCGGAGAGAAGATCAGATCGTCCCCGCGGATCGACGCGATATCGACGCGGGGTGGTGTCGTGTCGACGTGCACGGTGTAAACGCCGCTGGTGCCGATATTCCCGTTGTCATCCACGGCGGACACCTGGAATCTATACGTCCCGTCGGGGGCAACCGACCCGTCGTCAGTACGGCCGTCCCAGCGGATCTGTGGCGGAACAGGCACACCGGTCTGGACAGCGAGTATTCGATCCACGATGTTCTGGAAGCCGGTATTCTCCGGGCGATCATCGATATTGCGGATCGTTCTCACCCGTGCTCCGGCAGAGTCGAAGACCTCGAATACCCACTCCATGACGAACCTGTCGTCGGTGATCGTGATCGGAAAGGTCAGGGCGTCCTGGATCCCGTCGTTATTCGGAGAAATGTAGACCCGCTGCGGGTAGGTCACCGTGACCTCTGGGCCGACAACGTCGATGATTCCCAGCGGGGCATTGATGCCGGCACCGATTGCCCATACGTCATTGTATAGCGGCGCTGCCGCCAGGGTGGGGCGCACCTCGGTCTCCGACCATTCGGGCCGCCCGGCAAACCCTTCCTCTCCGAACCCGGCGCGGAACCGGAACGAGAGCCCGAAGCTCGGAACAAGGCTTCGACGGTCGACCGTGTCGTCGATGAGCTGGACGAGGTCCGCCTTCCATCCGCCGTGAAGCACGACGGTTTCCCAGAACGACATGCGCGTTCCGATCCCGAATCGCACGTTCTGAAACGCCGGCGCTGCCATGGTCGTACTGAAACCGAGCCGGAACCAGTCGGTCGAGATCGCATCGAAGGCGACGCCGCCGACCGGAGTGAACGGAGCCGGTAGCGGTCCCGATTCGGTCCCCGGGGTATACCACTTGCCCACGTTCTGGAGCGCGACGCCCCATCGAAAGTCCTTCAGCCCCGCATAGTCTCCCATCTCGCGGACAAGCCCCAGATCGAGCGCGGCGCCGAAGTCAAACCGGTCACGCCCGCCGGCGACGACGCGTAGACCCGTTCCCGCCATCCAGCCAGGGTAGAGTTCCTTCGCTGCTGTGCCGTGAACCGCCACCGTGGTGCCCCACGGCATACCGGCAAGCGGCATCGACAGGAAGTGAGTCGAGCCGCTGAACACGCCGACGCGCGTCGGAAGGACGAGTCCCAGGTTGACGACGTGACCCTGCCACCCACCCCCGGCGAGCGGTGAACCGAATCCGGTGATCGCCAGGTAGCTCGCGTCGAGCGTCGTCCGCTGCACCGTCGCACTCGTCGCCGGGTTGATCGCATCCGATTGCGGCCCGAGTCCTCCGACGATCGGCGACCCCTCGGCAAGCATGCGCGCCGAGTAGAGATCGTAGAAGTCTTCGGCACCAACAGCCGGTTGTCCCGCCAGCGTAGCAACGGCGCACGCCAGTACGATAGCGACAAGGATCACGTTCCTCATTAACTCCCCTCTCCCGCTGCAGCGACAGCTGCGGCTATTGGTCCACCAGCAGACGATAGTATGCTTCGACATCTTCCATCTGGGCGACCGAACAGTGTTCATACAAGTGCGACGCGACTCGGTCGAGCATTGTGGTCTGGTACTGGTCAAGGCTGCTCTCGTTGCGGCACATCATGACGTAGAGCGCGACCACTTCACGATGCGAGAGCGCCATGTCCCCCGACCCGGCAGTCGTCATAGCTCGACTTCAAGCCCCTCTTCCGAAACGTACACCTCGAGCTCATCGTTTCCAAGGCTGCGCGCGTACCAACGCGCCGACTGGAGATTCCGGAAGATCGAGTGGTCGCTGTACGACGGGTCATGATGATACATATAAAGCTTCGGAATACCCCACGCGGTTACAAAATCCACCGCCAGACTGAACGAACTATGCCCCCAGTCGTACTTCTCGATCGCCTCGCCGAGCGTGTACTGGGTGTCAAGGATAATCAGGTCCACATCACCGTAGAACCGCCGGTTCGCCTCGTCCTTGCGAAAATCGCGTTCCTGGAGCTCGGTATCGCTGCTGAAGATGTACGAGCGGCCACCCTCGGTGACTCGGTACGCAAACGCGCCTCCCGGGTGCTTGTGCCGACGCCACGCGACGGCTCCCACGCCGATGTGGACGTCCTGGTCTTCGGCGAGCTCGACGAATGTCATATCGCTCTCCATCGTGTCGGCCATCGTAACCGGGAAATAGGGTGGCTTCATGTGGTCGCGGATGACCGACTCGAAACCCCGGACCGGGCTGTAAAACGTGATCTTGTGCCCGGGCGCGTAGGCGGGGCCGAAGAACGGGAAACCCTGGAGATGATCGTAATGAAAGTGCGTGATGAAGATGTGAAACTCGCGAACCGGCTCAATCTCACGCTGCAACGACGCGGCAAACTCACGAATCCCGGAACCGGCGTCAAACAGGATACAGCTGTTGTCCGACAGGCGAGTCTCGATGCACGTCGAGTTGCCTCCGTACGTACCGAACAGCCATTCGGGCAGCCCGGCGAGGAACCGCTCTCGCGACGCCGCGGAGACCAGATCCTCCGCGCGTACGCGCTGCACGACGCTCGCGATCTTTCGACGTATACCGTCGGGATGGATCGGTGTCGGGATAGAACCGCGCACGCCCCAGAAACGCACCTTCATCGGCCCACCAAATCTCCGTCGCTATCCCCATCGAGCGTCGGCTCGGCTCGACGCGCGGCGAGCCACGTTTCCACTGTCTCGCGCGAATGCAGCGGCCCCACCCCTATGCCGGGACAGTGTTCGCCGGCACGGTTCCACTCCTCACGTGACACCAGATGATGCGACCAGAACGGATAGCTGCGACACTGGAGCGGGCGGTGTTCGTAGACCGAGCACGCGCCGTCGACCCAGAAGACGCAATCACGGTTGGGCTGCTCGAGGAGACTGAGCTGACGGAAGCCACCGATGTCGACCGTCCGGCAGTAACGATCGATCACTTCGCGCCGGTCGCAGCCAAACCGCTGTGAAAGACGATCGAGGTCGGCTCGCGAAAGCCAGACGTACCCGGAATCGAAGCGACAGCACAGCG
>SKVA01000331.1 GCA_007129695.1 Spirochaetaceae bacterium
CGTCACATTCGGAAACGACGCAAGCCGCGCGATCGCGTACCGATAGTAGCGGACCTCATCTTCGCTCCACATCGCGAACGGTACGGCGAGTTGCTGCGCGCCGATGAAGAAACAGACCGAGATCTGAACGCCGTGCCGATCGGCCGCGGCGAGCATCCGCTCGTACTTGCGCCAGTACTCGACGTTGAACCGGGTCAGATCAAACTCGGGGAGCGTCGGGTCGTCCGGGAAGCGGGCCTTCCACGGGTTGAGGCACATCGAGAACGCGTCGCTCTGGACGACGGGCTGGCCCCACGGGCGATCGTACTGCCGGCCGTAGAGCATGACCCGCGCCCGATTGACCTTCTTCCGCGCGAGCCGTTCGAGCGCCGCGTCGATCACCCACTCGTCGGTGTACCCCATCAGGTAGTACGCGGTCGTGCCGTTCCAGAAGTAGTGCTCGCCGCTTCCGGAGTAGATGAAGTGCTCACGGTGCTCCGGATCGAGCCGAACGACGCCAGGGTGCGACGACGCGGAAGCGCTGAAGGTCAGCGCCTTGACGTCGACCGCGGGCGATATGGCCCCGCGAGCGACGTCCCACGCGGCGCGCTCGAACCGCAGCTCCACGCGGTACTCGCCGGGCTCGGTAGGCATCACGCGCAACCGGTAGAGCGATCCGTCGTCGGAGTCGCAGAAGCCCTCGACCTGCCACGTTGCGCCGGCGGGCGTCGTGACCGTCGCGCTGAGCCTCGCGTCGGTGAACGGGTTCGCCGGCAGCGGTTGGGTCGGGCGAACCTCGACCTCGAAGCGGTCGTAGGTTGATACCAAAGAGGCTGTTGGGGTAAAGGTCGTGCTCATCTGTTCTCCTTGATGTGATTGGTGCGCCTGCTGTTCCTGCGGTCGTCGTTCTAAAGTCCGGAAATCCCTTCCAGCCGCGTCGCCATCGATCCGACCGCCGCCTCCCACGCATCGACCAGGGCGTCGTACTCGGGGTGGGTATCGCTCTCGATCGCGTCGTGCGCCGTGAGCCAATCGATGCACCGCCGGCATCCCTCCTCCCAGCTGATCGCCGGCGCAAATCCCAGGTCGCGCCTGGCGGCCGACACGTCGAAGATCGCGTGGAACTGGAAGTGCGGCGGGATCCAGCTCGAGAGCGTGGGCGCCACACGCTCGAGGACGTCGGTGGGAATGTGAACGAAGGTAGGCGACGGCGCACCGAGCGCGTCTGCGGCGACGCGCCAGTAGTACTCCCAACTCATCCATTGCTCGGCAGCGACGATATAGCCGTTCCCGAGAGCGGCGTCGTTTCCGACGGCGTTCACGAACGCGGTCGACACGTCGTCGCTGTGGCACGCGGTCCACAGCGAGGTGCCGTCTCCGTGGAGGATGATCGGCTTGCGCTTGACCAGCCGATCGAGGTGCCACGACCCGTCGCGAAACGGGTGCAGCGGTGCACCGCCCTCGCGGTAGGTCAGCCCGGGACGGATCACGGTGACGGCGAAGTCACCGCGCGCGTGCGCCTCGCGGAAGATCTCCTCGCACTTCACCTTGTTGACCGCGTACGTGAACGACGGCCGTGGTTCGAACTCGGTTCGTTCGCTCGCCGGGAGCGCGAAGTACCCGGTCAGGCAGTCCTTACGGTGGACGTCGACGGTGCTGCAGAAGATGAGCTGCTTCGTCTTCCCGGCGAAGACACCAACATCGACCCGAGCGGTCTCCGGGTCGTAGCAGATCATGTCGATCACGCAGTCGTACGGAGCGTTCTCGCGCATGGCCGCGGTGAACGCCGCGACGTCCGCGCGGTCACCGGTGATGACCCGTGCGCCGGCCGGAGCGTGCGACCGCTTGCCGCGGTTGAACACGTACACCTCGTCGCCGCGCTCGACGAGCTTGCGAGTGATCGGCTCGCTGATGGTGCCGGTTCCACCGAGGATCATGACTCTCATCGGCTACTCCGCCACCTCGTAGTCGAACACGACGATCGAGTCGCGGCCGGACTTGAGCGCGGGGATCACCGTGCCCTCGGCAAAGGAGACGTGTTCGTGGTGCGCGAGATACGCGTCGCGCGCGGCGGCCGACTCGAAGTCCATCACGAAACCGTGTGTGAACCCCTTGTCGAGCGGCTCGGGGCTGACGTTCGGCCCGGACGTGATGCGGATGGCCCCCGGTAGTTTCGCAACGAGCGCTCCGAACCCAGAGAAGATCTCGTTGATCGTCTCACGGCTCGTGGACGCGGCAAACTGAAATAACACAACGTGACGCAGCATTCTTACCCTCCTGTCAGTATTCGTCGAAGAAGATCACGACGCGCGGCCCCGAGCCGGTCTGCACCAGACGCTCCGGCGTCCCGCCGCCCGCCGTGGCGGCTCGACTTCCGGCTCGCACGGTGTCGCCGCTCTGCGGATCGACGATCCGGTAGTTCGGCGGCACCTTGTCGCCCAGGATCATGATCTCACCGCCGTTGGCCAGGTACGCAATGTAGAGCCGGTTCGGGTGGAGCACTCCGCGTCGGCTGATCGCCTGGTCCCAGTTCGGCTCCATGTCGGTGGTCGGCAGGCCGTCCAGGATCTTCGCGACCAGTCCGACGTAGGTCGAGCCCTCAAAGCCGAGCGCTTCGCGCCACCCGGCGCCGGCCGCCAGGAAGTACTCGGCGTGCCCGGGCTCCTGCGCGTGCAGGCGCCATTGCCACATGCTCCCCGCGCCGTAGACAACGCCCATCGTGCCACCCGCGAGCAGGTTGCTCCACGCCTCGTGGCCCTGCCACCATCCGGCGCCGCGCCCCGGATCGACGCCGTTCTCGTAGGTGGGCTCGCCGTTCGCGATCGCCTTGATCGGTGAGTTACGCCACATGTCGGCGACACGCTCCGAGAGGTGCTCGCCGGTGTGTCCGGTCTGGCACCACTGGAAGTCGAGCCACGGTGCGTCCTGATGCGCGCGATTATCCGCGTGCGGCCGGTAGTGGATGCCGGTCGGCTGGCGGTACGCGTCGCACCGCTCGACCTCTTCTCCGCCCGCGGCCACCTGGGGCTCGTACCCCGATCCGTCGCCGCCGACGAGCCAGATCGCCGGCCGCGCGCCGTAGCGCGCGACCAGGTAGCGGCAGTATCGGGCGTAATCTGCCGGCGGCACGACCGGTCCGGCGACCTTCTTCCCCTTCCAGCCAAAGCCGAAGAAGACCGGCTGCCAGACAGGGACGATCTCGTGCTCGACCAGGATGGAGACGAGCCGGTCAAGGTACTGGAAGTATTCCGGATTGAGCCGCGTGAGTCTTCCCTCAGGGAGGTCCTCGAAGCCGACGTCGAAACCCTCGTCGGCGGTCCGATCGCGCGGGCCGCGCGCCTCCATGTCGGGCTGGACGCTCATGAGGAGCGCGGCGTTGAACCCCTTCGCATGCCGGTCGGCCGCGTAGACGCGGACCTGCTCTTCGGTCGCGCGCCACGGCAGGCTCCACACGGTGTCACCGCAGAGGATCGCCGGACGCCCGTCGGCGTGGACCAGGCTCCGACCCTTGGGCGACATCCGCCAGAAGCCGTGGCGGTAGAAGCGGTTTGCCCCGGCGCCCGGGGTAGCATCACCGCCCGGGGTAGCCGCCCCGGCCGGCGTAGCCTCACCGCCCTGGGTAGCCTCACCCCCGGCATCAGCTCCATCCCCGGCGTCGCAGACGAGTTCCCCCGTGACCCCGCGCAGGCCTGCGTCGTCGACCGACGAGTCGACCTTCCAGGTCCACGTCCCGGGACCGGGCGAGGCGAACCGGACGCGCCACGATCGGCCGCCGTTCCAGAACGCGGGTCGGCGGATGGTGGTGCCGGAATTGTTGACGAAATCGACCCAGACGTCGACCTCGGTGTACGGGTTTGCGCGGTCGGCGCGAGCGGTGAGCTCGATCTCGAACTCATGCCAGGGTGCGATCGTTGTCACGTTTCCTCCAGTAGTTGCGGGCCGCGATTCTACACGACCAGAACGCGTTCACTGTACTTGCCCAGCAACGCGTCGTGCGTCACCAGGAACATCGACTCGACTATCGCCTGCGCGATGAGCATCCGGTCGAACGGGTCACGGTGGTGGTCAGAGAGACTCTCCACCGCTACCGCGTGCTCCGGCTCGACCGCGAGGCTTCGGTACCCAGCCTCTTCGAAGCTGATACGCGCCTCGTCGGCTCCGACCGACATGCGCCGCGCGGAAAGCGCGTGCTTGATCGCGATCTCCCACACCGACACGGCGCTCACCCAGGGGGTGTTGCCGGGGTCCAGGATCAGCCCGCGCGCCCGCCCGCTCAGCTCCGCGCTGTCGGTCACCGCCCACAACGCGACGTGCGTGTCCAGGAGAAGGTTCACCGTGTCCTTCGCTTCCGGCCACCGTCGGCGACGAAGAGCGAAGTGACCTCCCGGTCAAACTCCGGATCGGGATCCGGAGCGCGGAACCGATCGCGTGCAACGCCAATCCTCCGACCAACGTCGGGAGTGGGCGTCACCGCGAGGAGCCGGGCCACCGGGCGTCCGTTCCTGGCGATGACGACCTCGGTCTCCTCCCCGCTCTCGACGAGCTGGACGAGTTCGGAAAGCCTGCTCTTCGCGTCGTGCATGTTGACCTGCTGCATCGACCCTCCTTAGCTAAAATTAGCTAAGGTCACTATGCACCGTCTACGAGTGGCTGTACAGATCCCATTCCAGGTACGTTTCGATCGCCTCCTCGAGCACGCCGCTCCACCGGCCGCGGACCATCGCGACGTGGTGCTCGAAACCGTTGGTGATGATGTGCTTCAAGAGGCCCTTCAGGTTCGGGATGTGGCAGACCGCGATGCCGCCGTCCATGGGGAACGGATCGTCGGTGAACTCGCCCTCGCCCAGGTAGCTCTGGATCCAGCCTTCGGTGTCGTTCGTGGCCATCCGGAAGAAGGTCATCTCGCCTGAGGCGACGCGTCCCTTGATCGCGCCGAAGCAGTTGTCCCGGCCGAGCGTCTCGCCCAGAATGTCGAGCTCGGAGATCTCGATCTCGGTGCCCATGAAGCTCTTCGGATAGTTCGAGCAGTGCGTGTTCACGCACTTGTCGACCTCTTTGCCGTAGTTGTTGTTCCAGTCCAGGAAGCCGGGCGCCTTTCCCGACGCGAGCGCGAGCGCGTACATGCTGATCGTGCCGTCCAGGTCGACCTCACACGCCGAAGGCATGAGCTTCTCACCCATCATGCTCATCGTCAGACACGTGGCGCAGCCATAGTTCTCCTGGATCGAGTCCCAACACTGGATGCAGCTGCCGTCGAGCATGTTCTCTTCCATCCACTCTTCGACGACGACGCTGAAGCGAGCCTGCCGGAGGATGTTCTCCTCGACGATACGGCTCGGGATCTTCCCGTACTCGCGGATCTCCTTCATCTTCGCGGTCACCGACGCTGCGTCGTTCGACAGCTTCTGGGCCTTGCCCAGAATCACCGACAGGTCGACCGGCACGACGGTGATGCCCTGCCGCTGGAGGATCTTCTCGCTGAAGCGCACCGTCTGGAACGGAGCCGGCCGCGCGCCAATCGCGCCGATTCGCGCGCTCGTCA
>SKVA01000384.1 GCA_007129695.1 Spirochaetaceae bacterium
CGACGATGTCGCCGCGTCGCAGACCGAACTCGAACTGTCGGCCGAGCAGTCACGCGCGCTCGAAGCGGTGTTCGCGTCGCCGACCGGCCTCTACTACCTCTACGGGGTGACCGGAAGCGGCAAGACCGAGGTCTTCCTGCAGGCTGCCGAGCGCACGATCGCGTCCGGGCGGTCGGTGATCTACCTGGTACCCGAGATCGCGCTCACCCATCAGTTGCTCGACGCGGTGCGCCACCGATTCGACGGTCGCGTCGCGGTGCTCCATTCGCGCCTGACGCCGTCGCAACGCCTGACCGAATGGCACCGCATCAGGCGCGGCGACGCCCGGCTGGTCGTCGGTGCGCGCAGCGCCGTATTCGCTCCGGTCGGCGACTTGGGGCTCATCGTGCTCGACGAGGAACACGACGGATCGTACAAGTCGGGCTCTGCGCCGCGGTATCACGCGCGGCAGGTCGCGATGAAGCGCGTCGCCGAAGCCGGCGGCCGGATGATGATGGGAAGCGCGACCCCGAGCGTCGAAGCGTGGCACCTGATGGAGCGCGGTACGATCGTGCGGCTTAGCCTGAGCCAACGCTTGTCGGGCGGGGCGATGCCGTCGCTCGAGGTAGTCGATCTGAAGAAGGATCCCGGTCCGCTGTCGCAGCGGCTCATCGCCGCGATGCGCGAGACCCACGCCGCAGGACGACAGTCGATCCTGTTCCTCAACCGCCGTGGCTTCGCGCACTTCTTCCACTGCCGCACGTGCGGCTACGAGATGCAGTGCGAACGGTGCTCGGTCGGAATGACCTATCACAAGGAACGCGATCTGATGGTCTGCCACTACTGTGGCTACCGGGTCCGTCCCGTGTCGCAGTGCCCCGAGTGCGGCTCGCTCGACGTGGGGTACTCGGGCTTCGGCACCGAGCGAATCGGTGAGGACCTCGAGCGTCTCTTCCCCGAATGGAGCATCGCCCGGCTCGATACCGACACCGCGCGCCGTCGCGGTGTACTCGAGCGGACGATCGAGGACTTCAGGGCGGGGAGGATCGACGTCCTGCTCGGCACGCAGATGGTCGCGAAGGGCCTCAACTTCCCCGGCGTGCAGCTGGTCGGAATCGTGCTCGCGGATACCGGCCTCCACATGCCCGATTTTCGCGCGGCGGAGAGGACTTTTGGTCTGGTCGTGCAGGTCGCCGGCAGGGCGGGCAGGTTTCACCCCGATGGCCGCGTGATCGTACAGACGTACGCGCCGGAGAATGGCGCGATCGCGCGAGCCGTCGCCGGTGACCTCAACGGGTTCTACGCGAACGAGCTTGCGGCGCGACGCGAACTCACGTTCCCGCCGTTTTCCCGGTTCATCAGAATGGTCATTCGCGGGCGTGATCGCGCTGCTGTTGCGCGCGACGCCGACGAGCTCGGACGTCGGTGCGTTGCCCGGCTGCGTTCGGCCGAAGAGATCCTTGGTCCGTCGGAGTGTCCGCTCTCGGTGATCGCCAGCAACGTACGTCACCAGGTGATCGTGCGGACCAATCGGTTCGGAGCCACGCATCAGGAGCTCGCCGCGCTGCTGTCCGGGTACGCCCCATCGGCCGGCGTCTACGCCGAAGTCGACGTCGATCCGGTGTCGCTCCTTTGAGCCGTTTTTGCGCCGCTGCCGGCGGTGCTTGTTTGACGCATGACCCCGGCAGTTCGTACTCTCTGGGGTGCGACCTGGAGGAAGCATGAAGCGACTGGAGCTGGTGATCCATCCCGACGCGCTGCTGCGCGATCGGTCGCAGAAGGTCACCGACATCGATGAGCAACTCGTGAGTCTGACCGACGCGATGATCGACACGATGCACCGGGCCCGGGGGATCGGTCTTGCAGGCGTGCAGGTCGGGCGCCTTGCGCGGCTGTTCGTGACGCACGTCGACCGGGATACTCCGCGCGTGTTCATCAACCCTTCGATCGTGGAAACGTCGGTCGACGTCGGCGCGTACGAGGAAGGCTGTCTGAGTATCCCCGGAGTCTATGCCGATGTGAACCGTCCGCTCGCGGTCAAGGTTCAGGCGTGGAATGAGAAGGGTCGGCCGTTCACGCTCGATGCGGACGGATTGCTCGCCCGGGTCATCCAGCACGAGCTCGACCACCTCAACGGTGTGCTGTTCATCGATCACATTGCCGACTCGGTACGCGAATCGGTAATGGCCGACTACGACCGAGACGTCGATCCGGCAACCGTCTCACGCCGCTGATGCGGGTTCTCTTTGCCGGAACTCCGCAGATCGCGGTTCCCGCGCTCGATGCGCTCGCCGGCAGCTCTCACGACGTGGTTGGTGTTCTCAGCGCGCCCGACCGGCCCGGTGGTCGCGGTCGCGAGCTCGTCGCGAGTCCGGTCAAGGCACGCGCGATCGCGCTGTCGGTGCCGGTCCTTCAGCCCGAACGGCTCGACGCCGACGCAAGGCAGGCCGTACGGGAGCTTCGTCCCGACGCGCTCGCCTGTTTCGCGTACGGGAAGATATTCGGTCCGAGGTTTTTGGAGCTGTTCTCCGGTGGCGCGCTGAACGTCCATCCGTCGCTGCTACCGCGCTACCGCGGGCCTGCGCCGATTCCGGCTGCGATCATCAACCGCGACGACCGGACCGGTGTCACCGTCCAGCAGATAGCAGCGGAGATGGACGCGGGCGACATCGTGGTGCAGCGCGCTGTCACGCTCGACGGGAGCGAAACGACCGAATCGCTCGGGGAGTACCTCGCATCGATCGGCGCGGCCCTCCTGGTCGAAGCTCTCGACCGTATCGAATCCGGCAGCGCGGTCTACACACCGCAGAATCATCGCGCAGCTACCTACACTCGGTTGCTCGACAAGAACGACGGCCGGATCGACTGGACTCGTTCGGCGCCCGAGATCGATGCGCTTGTTCGTGCTTCCATCCCGTGGCCCAAGGCGTACACGTCGCTGGCTACCGACCGGCTTGTCGTCCTTGAGGCGCTCGTCGTCTCGCCGGCCGGGTCCGGGGAACCGGGGCGCGTTCGTTCGGTAGACACGACCGGTGGAATTCTGGTAGAAACAGGAAACGGCGTACTCGGCCTCCAAAAGCTCCAGGTACAGTCGCGCAAGGCGCTAGACTGGAGGAGTTTTGTGAACGGCATGCCGCAGATCGTCGGTTCTCTGCTTGGAGGCTCCTGATTGCGTGAATCGTTCTGGGACCGGTTCAGGAACGTCGTACCGTCAAGGTATGACGACCCCGATGTCCGTCTGTTCAAACTTCTTGTCTTGGCGTTTTTTGGTGCGCTCTTCTTGATGACCGTCGCCGGACTGACGACGTTTCTGGTCTCCCTGCGCGGAGCCGAAGAGACCATGGTCCCGAACCTTGTGAACCAGAGTCTGCTCGACGGTACGCTCGCGCTCCAGGAGCGGGGGCTGAACGCGCGCGTGGAGACTCGGTTCTCGGCGGATCCCCGCCTTGCAAACCAGGTCATTTCTCAGTCTCCACCGGCCGGGACGTTGATCCGTGCCGGCAAGCACGTCGATCTGGTCGTCAGCCGAGGGGCGCGTGTCGACCGTATCGGCGCGTACGTCGGCCGATCGATCACCGAGGTTCGCGCCGAGCTGCGCGCGCTGTTCGCGACCGGAGATCAGACTATCGAGATCGGTGAGGTAAGCTACGTGTTCAGCGATCAGGACGCGGGCACCGTACTCGCGCAGGACCCACCGGCAGGAACCGAGATCGCGAGTATCGTGTCGGTCGCGCTTGTCGTGAGCCGCGGCCAGGACGTCGAGCGCGTCGAGCTGCCGTCGGTCGTCGGGTTGCCTTTCGATCAGGCGGTCGACCGCCTGGTGCAGAACGCGATCCCGTTCCGGTTCACGGTTCGGGACGCCGGCGCCGACGAGCGTTCGGGTCACGTCGTCGCGCAGGACCCGCCCGCCGGGGAGGCGGTCGAGCGCGGGAGCTTTGTCGACGTGACGATGACCCGCCCTGCGGTCGTTCCCGACGGACAGGTTTTTGGCCTGCTCGAGCGCTCGCTTCCGCAGTACGCGGTCGACGTCGAGCTGACGCTCGAGGCTCAGACGCTCGTCGGCGAACGCGAAGTGCTCTTCTCGATGCTCCACCCGGGGCGCGGGTTGTCGGTACCGTACCAGGTTGCGGAGAACACCGCGCTCGTGCTCTACCGGTCCGGACAGGAGATCTACCGCGTTATCGCGCGCCGTCCGGTAGACGCACCGGCGGCTGTCGATCCGGAATCCTCCGGCGACTGATCGGCTGGTTCTGGTCCTTGCCGGAACTCCGCTGCCGCGCTATACTCAAGGCCAGCTGGATGCTCCGGCATTCAGCCGGTGACCGGCGAGCGTCGTATAATGGCATTACCCCAGCTTCCCAAGCTGGTGACGAGGGTTCGATTCCCTTCGCTCGCTCTCGCGTGTCGGATGGTCCACAGGTTGATGTCGATTCGTTCGCCTCTGAGGTCTCTGGTCCACACTCTGACCCGACGGGCACTCTCTCTCGTAGGTCTCGTGCTTTCGCTGGCGCTGCACGGCTGGATCGTCGCGGTTGTCCTTCTGCCCACCGGTGCTGGACCGTCGGCGTTCCGTGAGGAGTTTGCGCTGGCGGTCGGTGTGGCCGGGGCGCTCGAGCCGGTGGGATTCGTAGCTCGACGTGTTTCGGGTTTTCGCTTCATCGTCACCATCCGTCTTGCGCTGATACTGATCGCGCTCAACTTGCTCGGCCTTGACAACGTCGTGATCTCAGTGTTTCTGACCCTGCCGCTTCTCCTTGAGATCATCCAGTACGACGAGGGTCGTCCTCGGCTGACGATGCTTGCGGTCTGCACCGCCTCCCTCGCGGTCGTCACGCTGCATCACATCCTCCGCGAGAGCCGTGCTGAATCGCTGGTCTACGCAGTGCACTACGGGGCGAGTGTCGCGATGCTGATTGGCGGGATTACGCTCCTTGACCGGTATCGCGAACGGATCGTGTCCCACGTAGGGACCATCAGGAACCTGGAGTCGACGGTTGCGAATCTGTCGACCGCGAACATGGCCTTCCAGTCGTACGCGGAGAACCTGGAAACCGAGTCGGCGGAGAAGGAGCGAAACCGGATCACCGCAGAGCTGCACGATGCCATCGGGTACACGCTCACCAATGTGATCGTCATGATGCAGGCCGGCAAGATTCTGCTTGAGGACGACCCGGATGCGTTGGCACAGATTCTAGATCGGGTAGGAGAGCAGAGCGATCACGCCCTCACCGACATCCGCCAGACACTCCACAAAATGCGGGCGATCGAACGCCCCGAGCCAAGAGGGCTGGAAGCGATCTACCGCCTTACCCGCGCGTTCGAGGGGGCTACCGGAATATCGGTGGACGTCAACAGGGGAAACATCCCTTCAAGCCTGGGGCAGCGGCTCGACAGCGTGTTGTTCCGCCTGGTTCAGGAAGCGCTGACAAACGCCTTCCGCCACGGGAAGGCCACCAGCGTCTCGGTGTTCTTCTGGCGCTCCGATGAGGAGATCCGGGTTGGCGTGCGCGACAACGGACAGGGAATCGTGGCCGACAAGCG
>SKVA01000365.1 GCA_007129695.1 Spirochaetaceae bacterium
CATGATAGCAGAGAGGCGTGCCGGTGTCGCGGCGATCGGCCCACGAGGGGGTAGCGGGAGCCCGCGCGCGGGCGGGAGCGAGGGGGAGCCGCGTGGTCACGGTCGCCCGAGGGGTGAGACCCGGGAAATCGGATGACGCCGCTCCCCCACCGACCTCCGGGGGGTCGGCTTCAGCGCGCCTGCAATCAGCCGGCCGCCTGGACGATCTCCTTCAGCCTGCCGGTGATGTCCAGGTGCTGCGTGCACGCCTCTTCGCACTGGCCACACTCGATGCACTTCGCCGCTTCTTCGGCCGGGATATTCCAGTGCCATTTGAGGCGGTTCAGCAGGCTTTCGTAATCGCCGTGGAGCAGCTTCTGGTTGTACGCGTCCATGAGCTTGGGGATCGGGATCTCTTCGGGGCACCCGTCGCAGTACTGGCAGCCGGTGCAGATGCCGTCGAAGCTGGCCGACGCTCGGGCCTTGATCGCGTCGAGCTTCGCCTCTGAGATCGGCTGGTACCCGTCGACCGCGGCGATCGCCTGATCGACGTGATCGCTGGTCCCGAAGCCGACCAGACTCACGCTGATCTCCCGGTGGGCAAAGAGAAAGCGCAGCGCGGCCTCCACGACGCCTTCGTTCTCCTGCGTCTTCACGAAGGAGAAGAGGTCGGGGTTGTTCGGAATGAGCCCGCCGCCAAGCGGGTTCATCACGACGCAGCCGAGGTCGTGCGCGCGGATCGCGTCGAACGCCTTCTGTCGCGTCGCGAAGTTGTACGCCGAGTAGCCAAACAGCACGCCTTCGAAGACGTTCTCCATCAACAGCTCGTTGATCTGGTCGCCGATGAGGTGGCTGGACACGCAGATATGGCGGATCAAGCCTTCATCCTTGAGCTTCCGGAACGCATCGAGCACGCCGTTGGCCTTGCGCTCTCTCCAGTTGTCCAGGTTCGTGATGCACCAGATGTGGTAGAAGTCGATGTGGTCGACTCCCAGCCGCGTGAGCTGGCCGTCGATCTCGCGACGGATCGCCGACTCGTCGGACTCGAAGGTCTTCGTCGACAGGTAGTAGGGCAGCTGCCGCCGACGCAGCTCGGCGAGCCCCGCGCCAAACGCCTCCTCGCTCCTGGTACCGAAGTACTTTGGCGCAGTGTCGAAGTAGTTGATGCCGCCTTCGGCCGCACGGACCATCATGTCGACGCACGTATCGCGATCGTCGACCGACTCAAATCGCATACCGCCAAAGCCGACCGCGGAG
Organism: Spirochaetaceae bacterium; assembly: GCA_007129695.1. Lineage (GTDB taxonomy): Bacteria > Spirochaetota > Spirochaetia > DSM-27196 > SLST01 > SLST01. The sequence continues at coordinate 1,237 of SKVA01000365.1, forward strand.
ACCGACTTCCCGGTCTTCCCGTAGTTCCTGTAGATCATAGTATCCTCTTGTGTGGTTTATTCTACCGCGCTGCCAACGATGGCGCAAGCGACCGGCGGCACCAACCGCCCCGCGGCGTGCTGCGACGCGCGGCGGCGGTTTGACGCGCGCGCCCGCCTCCCGCGACGGAGCAAATGATGGTAGTATGTGCTATGAGCACCTACGATCTTGAGTCGCTGTCGCTTCCCGTTCTCACCGGCGCCGCGCTGCGCGGCGTCGCCGCGGCGCTTGAGAATCGGGCCACGCGAGGGCTGTTGATCGGTTCGCTCCTGGCGAGCGGCGGCATCACGCGGTTGCGCGCGCTCGGTGTCGAGCAACCGCCGCTGTTCTACCCGTTCGACCGGACGCCGGGTGAGGCCCCGGGCGGTCGGGCACGCCGACGCAGCGACGGCCCGTCGGCGCGCGATCTGCGCGGCTGCGTCGAGCACCCGACGGCGGGCGACATGTTCGCAGGCGTCGGCGACTACGTCCGCGCGTACTCCGACGGTTCGACGACGCCGAGCGAGGTCGCCGAGCGCTTCCTGGCCGCGATCGACGCGGAGAAGCTGGAACCGAAGTCGATCAACGCGTTCATCGCGGTCGACCCCGCGGTTCTGCGTCGCGACGCGGCCGAGTCGACCGAGCGGTATCGGACGCGACGCACGCGTGGCCCGCTTGACGGGGTGCCGGTCGCGGTGAAGGACGAGGTCGATATGCTTCCCTACCCGACCACCGTCGGGACGAGCTTCCTGGGCGCGAGCCCTCCGGCCGCAGACGCGACCGCGGTTGCGCGCCTGCGCGCGGCGGGTGCTCTGCTCCTGGGCAAGGCGAACATGCACGAGATCGGGATCAACCCGACCGGTCATAACGTTCATCACGGCCACGCGCGCAACCCGTACGGCCGCGACCACGACACGGGCGGGAGCTCGAGCGGCCCCGCCGCGGCGACCGCCGCGGGGCTCTGCCCGCTCTCGCTTGGCGCGGATGGTGGCGGGTCGATCCGCGTGCCCGCCGCGCACTGCGGACTGGTCGGGCTCAAGCCGACCTTCGGGCGCGTGAGTCTGAAAGGATCGGCGCCGATCGTCTGGAGCGTGGGCCATCTGGGACCGATCGGCGCGCATACGAGCGACGTCGCGCTCGCGTACGCTACAATCGCGGGGCCCGATCCGGCCGACCCGCACACGCTGCGACAGCCTCCGGTGTCGATCGACGGGTGGGACCGACGCGACCGCACCGACGTGACGCTGGGCGTCTACGAGCCGTGGTTCGCGCACGCCGACCCGGAGGTCGTCGCCGCGTGCGAAGGGGTGCTCGCCCGGCTGGTCGAGCACGGAGCGACGATCCGCAAGATCGAAATCCCCGGCCTGGACGCGCTTCGCGTCGCGCACGCGGTGACGATCCTCAGCGAAATGGCATCGGCGATGTCATCGTACCCGACGGAGCGGCACCGCCTGGCCCCGGCGACGCGGATCAGCCTGGCGCTCGCGCGAAGCTTTACGAGCGACGACTACCTTCGTGCGCAGCGCGTGCGCGCCGAAGCGATGGAGCGGTTCACCGCGCTCTACGCGTCGGTCGACGCGATCGTCACGCCGACGTGCGCGGTACCGGCACCGGCGATACCCGCGAACGGAATCCGGTCGGGGACATCCGACCTGGGCACGGTGACCGAGATCATGCGCTTCGCGATACCCGCGAACATGCTCGGCTTGCCCGCGATCAGCTTCCCTGCCGGCTACACGACCACCGGACTCCCGATCGGCATGCAGGCGATGGCCGCGCACTGGCAGGAGCACCTGTTGCTACGCATCGCCCACGTAGCCGAAAGCTTCGTCGCCCGCCGCCCGCCCGAGGTCCACTACCGGCTGCTGGAGTAGGTGGCTCCCTATAGGGAGATTCCCCATATACCGATACCGGCCACGAGGATCTGGCGCCCGACACGAGATTCGGTGCGGTCCCGCGCAATCATCACGAGCGCGTGATAAGGTGGTCGCTGTGACTATCGACTCGATCAGCGACGGAGCCGCCCGCCTTGAGGACGAGCAGGGACGGCTGTTCACCCTACCCGCCTCCTGGCTTCCCGAGCGCTGTCGTGAGGGATCGGTGCTGTCGGTCACTACCGTACACACCGCCGACGGCGTCGCGATCCGGATGGCCGTCGACCACACGGCGGAGGACGAGCGAAGGCAAGTAATCGCCGCGAAACTCGACCGCCTGCGAAGACGGGGTCAGGCATGAAGCGCGTTGTCGCTACCCTGCTCGGGCTCTTTTTCGCCGTTGTTGCCGGCTGGGCGTCCGACCTGGAGGTCCACTTCGTCGATGTCGGGCAAGGAAGCGGTGTTGTACTACGCACCGAGCAGGCCGTCGTGGTCGTTGACGCGGGGGCCACATCCACGATGGCCGACTACCTGTCCCGGCTCGGCGTGACAACGGTCGATCTGGTCGTTGCAAGCCACGCGCATGCCGACCACATCGGGGGCATTCCGTTTCTGTTCGATCGCTTCGCTATTGGCCGCCTCTGGTACAACGGACAATCCCACACCACCCGCACCTTCGAACGGTTCCTCGACGCGATCCTTGCATCGCAGGCGGACTACCAGGAGCCCGAACGCGGACAGAGCGTCACCTTCGGTGAGCTTATCCTGACGGTCCTGCACCCCGCGGGCTCCGCCGCTGAGTACCAGGGGCACCTCCACGACAGGAACATCGTGATCCGGGCGGATTACCGGCTGTTCTCGGTGATTCTCACCGGCGATGCAGAGGTCCGTGCCGAACAGGAAATGCGCGCCACAGGCGTCAGGCTGCGGGCGACCGTGCTCCAGCTCGGGCATCACGGCTCGCAGACATCTTCGAGCGCGGCGTTTCTTCGCGCAGTCCAGCCCGCGGTCGTGGTCTACCAGGCGGGGATCGACAACAGCTACGCTCATCCGCACGTTGCGGTCATCGAGCGTGTCGGGGCTGCCACGTCGGCTGCGATCTACGGAACCGACACGCATGGGTCGATAGTGATCGTCACCGATGGCCGGACGTACCGCATCGAAACGGCGCGAACCGCTCCCCCGCGTTCACGGGTACCGACGATCGCGGAGACCGGCTGCGTGGACATCAACACCGCTTCGGTTTCCGAGCTGACCCGCATCGTCCATATCGGCGAACAGCGGGCGCACCAGATCGTCGCAGAGCGCCCGTTTGCTGGCGTGGACGACCTGCGCAGGATCTCAGGGATCGGTGAAGCCCGCCTGCGTGACATCCGCGACCAGGGATTGGCCTGTGCTGTCGGGTTGTTCTGACATTGTGAGTGCGGATGCTAAGAGCGCAGAAAGGGCCGGTCCGAAACTGCAAGCCTGTTAGTGGGCGATGGCAGATTTGAACTGCCGACTTCTACCGTGTGAAGGTAGCACTCTCCCGCTGAGTTAATCGCCCACTATCAGGCCTACGAACCGTCACGCCTCGCGTGCACTCTCCCGCTCGGTCAATAGCCGATGGATCGGTCGGCGCGCGGGCGAGCCAACCGGATCTGTCTGATACTATAGCAACGCCGGTCGCTCGTGTCAATTCCGACGACCGTCGATAGCGAGCGATGCCTTGCACGGAGGGGGCCGGCAGACTACAGTATCGGCGGGCGGCAGAGCGCGCCGCGGAGGAGCTGGCGATGGATAGCAGAACCGACTCGTTGATCACCAGTGTGCACCGGACTACTCGGGCCGTGGCGATGATCGTCGTCGCGCTGCTGATCGCCGGGTGCGCCACGTCGCCCGATGCGCCGGGGGTCGATGCCGGCCCCGATCCCGGGTGGGAGATGCGCGTCGCCGATACGACGATCGATGTGGAGCTACCCGAGCCGTTCGTGCGGCTGGTCGACCTGGGGCGGCTGCGCGTGGGGATGACCAAGCAGGAGGTGCTCGCGCTCTTTCCCGATCCGGTATCGACCCGGCTTCGCGGTACCGACGAGCTGTGGGACTACCGGTTCGCCGAGCTGATCTTCCGCGGCAACTACCTGCGCGACTGGTTCAACCGGTAGGATCTGGTGCAGAGATTGTTGACGGTTGGAGACCGCGTGTAAGTTGCTCGGTGAGTGTCATCCGACACTCCTGACGCGGGTTCTGGTCTCCCGCTCCAGTTCCTGTCAACAATTCTCGCACCAGTTCTCAGTATCACAGGCCCCACTCCGCGGCCCACTCGCCGATCGCGCCCGACTGCTCCTGCGCGCAGATCCACGAGTCGATGAAGCCCCGAAGATCGTGGTGCCCCTGGGGCACGA
>SKVA01000292.1 GCA_007129695.1 Spirochaetaceae bacterium
CGGCGAGCGCGAACTCGACGCCCATCGATAGCAGGGCCGCCTTGCCACGCTCCGACAGATCGGTGATGAACGTGAACTGCTGTTCGGGATCGATCGGGTACGCCCTGATCCGGTAGTGGGTTCCCCACGGTGTATCCTCAGCGACGACCACGATCGGATGGCGGAACTGCACATAGGGACTAGTCAGCGCAACATCGCGCAGCCGGCGGCGTACGCGCGCCCCGTCGTGGTCCGGCCTCACGTAGAAGTGAGCGACGCACTGGAGTTTGGTCGATCCGTTGTTCGCGTTGTGGATCAGGGTGTCCCATATCTTGCTGTGCGGCACGACGACGAGCGTATCGTCGGGCGTCAGCAGATGCACCGCCCGGAACTCAATACTCTTGACTTCACCGTACGTCCCGTCGATCGTGATCCAGTCTCCGGGACGATACGGGTTCTCGTAGAGCGATGTCATCCCGGCGATCAGGCTGCTCGCGTAGTCCTTCATCGCAAATCCGATGCCGACGCCCAGGAACCCGAAGAGCGCGACCATGTTCTCCACCGTCGGCTCGATGATCCGCCGGAGGACCAGAACGGCCGCGACGATCATGACGATCAGGCGGATCGCCGGAATCAGCGCGAGCAGATGCATCCGCATCCGGCCCGGCATCTGGCGCGCGAACAACGGGAGCAGTCGCTTGTCGATCAGAAGGAGCAGCCACGCGGCTGCCAGAATAGCGATGATCTGGACGAAGTTGATCTCTCCGAGCTCGCGGAATACGGTCAGCAGGCTCTCTGCGGCTTCCATGGGCACTCCTTCAGAACGCGTCGACCAGGTAGTCGCTCGCGTGCAGCCTGGCCCGCACCGCCGGATACCCACCGGGAGTGACGCGCCAGACTCCGTCGGCCTCGTCGACGATTCCAGCCTCCGCAAGGTAGATCAGCGCTTCGGTGACAGCGGCGATCCCGGCCGGCAGGATCGCCGACAATCGATCCATAGCCAGACCATCGTGCAGCAAGAGCGCGTGCATCACGAACAGCGCGGCCTCGCCGGCCCCGTCGGGTATCGATGGCTGATCGAGCTCGGCCCACGGCGTGACCCAGACGGTCGACCGTCGCTCGGCGTGCGTGTCTTTGGCACCAGCCGCATCGCGTTCGGGGAGCGTTCGCAGCGATGAGTTCCAGATTGCCGCCGCCACGCCGATGTTGCCGCGGCTGTACGCCGCCAGGTGACGCAGGAACGCGTCGATCGATCCGCGCCGCGGTTCGTCGGAGGGATCCACAAGCACGTCCGCTCCATTGTCCGCCCGCCGGAACCTGGGTCCCGGCTCGCGGCCGTCGGCCCCGGTCGCGGGGCACAGCAGTCGCGCGAGGCGGTCGTGGTCGATCGCATCGAGCGTGATCGTGTACGACGGGCGGCCGAGCCACACGTGTTGCAGGAATGCCCAGGCCCAACTGTCGCACCCGACGACGCCGCGACCGAACTCGCCGGAGAGCACGCGAGCGAGGATACCACCAACCAGGTCGAGCCCTTCGGCGTCGCGAATGAAGCACTTTTCCAGTCGGGGGAGAACCCACGGACCGTGCCCGGGCCACGACCGAAACCAGCGCTTCTCGTTTCCGGCGACCTCGACATCGGTCGGCTGCGGTACGACCGCCGCTCCGGCTATCGACGCCCACTCGTGGAGAATCTCCGGTCGCCCGCTATGCGGGGGAGCAACGAAGAACACGACCGGTTTGCGCGGGTTGTCGGCTTCGAGCCACGGCAGGAGCGTCTCCTGCAACCCTGACGCGGCGGCGTGCCAGTCGATCGGAGGCACGACTCGCGAACGGACATCGTCGGGAAGCGCGAGCAGGTCGTCATCGCCTATAGGAGAATCGCCGGATCGGTCTTCACCGCGTATACGTCGGACGAGCGACCTGAAGCCGCGTCGAACGCTCCCGACCCCGATCACCGCCGGCGGCGCCTCAAATGAGTCGACCGGTGAGTACGTCCATTCGCCCATACCTCACTATCGGCGCAACCGAAGACGCGATCAACGCCCCGGGAATGCGCCGCTGGGAAGCCGCGGCTGGAGACCCGCGGCAATCGGTGGTAGTATCGCGACGATGAGAGTGTCCAACCGCCTCGCCTCGCTGCGCCCCGGAGTGCTGAAGTTCTCGCGTACCACGGCTGCGATCGTCACGATCGCGATCGTCGCGGTGTTCGGCTCGATCGGGTACAACTACGGGCCCGAGTTCTACTGGTACATGCTGACGGCGATCGTACCGGCATTCGCATACGGAGTCCTGCGCCGGTCGGTGCCGCTCGCCAATGCACGCGTTCGTGCGCGCAAGCGCTGGATGAGCCACGGCCCGACCGTCGAACGCGTTCCGTACACGCAGTTCGAAGTCTTTCGCGCCACCTATCTGGAGACGACGCGCGACCCGCGACACGGATACGTCGACGACCGCACGTGGCGCGATCTAGGCATGGACGAGATCCACGACCGGATCGATGTCTGCTTCACGATCGCCGGCCGCAACGAGCTCGCGCGCATCCTGCGCCACGCGTTACCGCCGTCGAAGCTGCGCGACGAGCGGGTCGAACTCGAGGAGCGCCTGCGTACCGACGACGATGCGCGTACCCGCGTCGCGCAGTCGCTCGCGGCGATCGGCGAGGAGCGCGACGCCGACCCGGCGAGCGTGCTGTGGAACGACGTCCGGCGAGACTCGCTGTTTCCGATGTTCGTGTCGATGGCGGCCTTCGCGGTCGTGTCGATCGTGCTGACCGCCGCGGTCGACGTGACGCTCGGTGTGATCGCGATGCTCGTCGTGTTCGTGACCAATCTCTGGATCTACTATCGCAAGGCTCGACACATATCGATCGACATACCCGCGCTTCGCGTGCTCAGCCGCATGGTGTCGGCGCGCGAAATCCCCGGGGTCGACGAGCTACGACGGGAGATTTCCGGGGCCGAACGTGCGTTTCGCTGGCTGCTCACCGGTGCGCCGAGTCCGTCGCCGACGATGTCGGGAGACATCACCGAAGCGGTCCTGCTCTACGTGAAGATCTTCTTCCAGATCGACCTGATCGCGTACAACCGGATCATCTCGCTGATCGACCGCAAGCGCGACCGCTTCCAGGCGCTCTACCAGACGATCGGATCGATCGACGCGGTCTACGCGCTCGCATCGTACCGGGCGCGCCGGAAGAGAACGTGCGACGCGACGATCACGACGGGCAAGCGCGGCAGATCCACCGCTGATCGACCGGCCGATTCGCCGCTCGTCCTCGACGGCGCGTACCATCCGCTCGTGCCGAAGGCGGTCCCGAACAGCGTCACGATCGGCCGACCCGGCGCGATCATTACCGGCACGAACATGGCCGGCAAGTCGACCTTTCTTCGGACCGTCGGGATCAACGTGCTGTTCGCACAGACGACCGGTTACGCGTTCGCGCTCGAGTACCGTGCGCCCCGGCTCGCGGTGATGTCGTCGATAGAGAAGCACGACGACCTGTCGTCGGGAAAGAGCTTCTACTTCGACGAAGCCGAGCGCATCTACCGGATGATCGAGGAGGTCGCGACCGACACGCCGATGCTCCTCTTGATCGACGAGCTCCTGTCGGGCACGAACTCGCTCGAACGCGAGAGCGCGTCGATCGCGATCCTCCACTATCTGGCCGAACGCAACGCGGTTACGCTCGCCGCGACGCACGACGTCGCGATCGCGAACGGCGTCCGCGACCGCTACGCGCTGCACTACTTCACCGACCAGGCCGACGAGAGCGGGCTCACGTTCGACTACCGGATCCACGAGGGTGTGGTACAGACGCGCAACGCGATCGAACTGCTGCGCCTGATCGGCTATCCCGAAAGCGTGATCGCTGGAGCGCTGGAGCGAACGAAGTGAGCGTATCGCTCCGGTTCTGGTTCGAGATCGACGACGTGGAACAGGTGCGCACCCCCGCGCTCGTGTTCTACCGCGATCGGATCGACGCGAACATCGCGTCCGCGATCGCTATCGCGGGCGACCCGGATCGTCTGAGGCCGCACGTCAAGACGCACAAGTGTTCCCAGATCGTATCGATGATGCTCGCCTACGGCATCACGAAGTTCAAGTGCGCGACGATCGACGAAGCAGCAATGCTCGCTCGCGCGGGTGCGCGCGACATCCTGGTCGCGTACCCACCAATAGGTCCGGCAGCGGCCGACTTCGTCGATCTTGCCCGTGAGCACCCGGACGTGCGGTGCCGGATCGCGGTCGACTCGCCGGTCGCGGCCGACGCGATCGCGATGGCGGCACGCGCCCGACCGATTGAGGTCCTGGTCGATCTCAACGTCGGGATGAACCGCACCGGCATCGCGATCGACCAAGCGATCGACTTCTACCAGACGCTCGTGTCGGGCGGCGCGGTCGTACCCGTCGGACTCCACGCGTACGACGGCCACGTGCACGACGTCGACCCTGCCGAGCGGTGCGCACGGACGCTTCCCACGGTGACCGCGGTGCGCGCGATCGAACGGGCGCTTGGCGATGACGGGATGCGCGTTGAGACGATCGTCGCGGGAGGGACCCCGACCTTTCCGTGCTACGCGGCCGTTGCCGGGATAGAGCTCTCCCCCGGGACGTTCGTCCTGCACGACTACGCGTACGTCGAGCGCTACCCCGATCTGCCGTTCGAGCCGGCCGCGCTCGTCGTCGGACGGGTGGTCAGCCTGCCCGGCGGGCGGCGCTTCACGGTCGATATCGGCTCGAAGGCGATCGCGACCGATCAGGCCGGACCGCGCGGGGTGATACTCAACATGCCCGACGCGGCGCATGTCGGCCAGAGCGAGGAGCACTGGGTGTTCGACGCGCCGGGACGCGTCCCCGCGATCGGCACGGTCTGCTACGTCGTCCCCCGCCACGTATGCCCGACGGTGAACCTCCACGCGGCGGCGCACATCGTCGGCGCGAGTCGCGCGATCGAAGCGGTCTGGCCGATCGACGCGCGGCGCGGCCTTGCCGGCGCGCCGTGAAATCGGTACCTATTGTTCCGGAGTCGATGACTCATATTTCGCGCGTCGGGGGGTGCGCTTGAGCGCAGGGCGAACAGCCGTCAAGTTTGCGGTCGTGGTGGTTCTGCTGACCGCCGTCTGGTGCGTGTGGAACGAATCGCTGACTCTGTCCACGATAGTGACGGGTCTGGTCCTGTCGACGCTCGCGCTCATCGCCACGAATCGCTTTCTGTTGAAAGCTCGGTATCAGGAGGTCTTTTCGGTCCGCCCGCTGACCATCGCTCGGTACGTGGCCGTGCTGCTCGTAGAGATCTTCAGGTCGGGAGTCCATGCGATTCGCGTCACATTGACCGGGCGGATCAATGTCGGCGTTGTCAACATCCCGACGGCGATCACCAACCCGCTCCACGGGGTGCTCGTCGCGAACGCAATCACGCTGACACCGGGTACGGTCACGATCGACTACAGCCCGGGAACGTTCAAAGTGATCTGGATCGAGTGCTCGACCGATGATCCAGACGTGGCATCGCAGAC
>SKVA01000093.1 GCA_007129695.1 Spirochaetaceae bacterium
ATCTGGTCTGCGTCGAGCACGAACGTGTCGTCCTGGCTCTGCGTCGGTCGGCGACGGCCGCTGCGGTCGAACTCGCCGAGCGCCATCTTCACGCACGCGAGTCCGGTCGCCGCGCCGCCTGAGACGACCACTTCGGTCGGCTGCGTGAGCGCGCGGATCTCGACCCCTTCGCTCTTGGCCTCCGCGATCTCTTCGTCGTACGCGGGCATCTGCTCCTGCGTCCGGCGATAGACGACCGTGACCGTTTCGGCTCCAAGGCGCATCGCGGTGCGCGCCGCGTCGATCGCGGCGTTCCCGCCTCCAACGACGACGACTCGCTTGCCGACCGGGACCGATCCACGGATGTTGTACGTCCGCAGGAACTCGCCTGCTCTGATCACGCCCTTCGCGTCCTCACCCGGCACCCCGAGTCCGCTGCAGTCGGGCGCGCCGATTCCTACAAAGACCGCCTCAAAGCCTTCGTCGCGCAATGATTCGAGCGTGAAGTCGCGCCCGAGCCGGGAATCGGTACGGATCTCCACGCCGAGCTGTTCGATCATCCGGATCTCGCGCGCGACCGTTTCGCGCGGCAGCCGGTACGCGGGGATCATCTGCACGAGCATGCCGCCGGGGCGGCTCTCCGCTTCGAGCACGAGCGGCTGGTAGCCCAGGCGCGCAAGGAAGTACGCGCACGACAGCCCCGCCGGGCCACCCCCGACGATCGCGATCTTGCGCGTCGCGTTCTCATCGCTCTCTCTGACTTCCGGCAGCTGGAGGACGACCTCCTGGTCGACCATGAAGCGCTTGATCGCGCGGATCGCGACCGGGTCGTCGATCCCCGCGCGCCTGCAGTGGTCTTCGCACGTGTGGAAGCAGACCCGCGCGCAGACTGCCGCGAACGGGTTTCGCTCGCGGTGCAGCGCGAGCGCCTCCGCGTAGCGCCGCTCCCTTATGAGCGCGACGAAGCCGGGAACGTCTACGTTCGCCGGGCACGCGCTCTGACACGGCGCGCGTACGAGCGCCGGACACACCCCCGCTTCGCAGTGGTGGTCGCGGATGTGCGCCTCGTACTCGTGGCGGAAGTGCCGGATCGTCGACAGGACCGGGTTCGCGGCGGTCTGTCCCAGACCGCAGAGCGCGGTCTGCTTGATCTGGTTACCCAGCTCCTCCAGGAGCTCGATGTCCCCTTCGCGTCCGAGTCCCGAGGAAATCCTGGTGAGTATTTCGAGCATTCGCTTCGTTCCGACGCGGCACGGTACGCACTTGCCGCACGACTCCTCCTGCACGAACTCCAGGAAGAACCGAGCGACGTCGACCATGCACGTCTCGTCGTCCATGACGACCAGGCCGCCCGATCCCATGATCGCGCCCAGATCCTGGAGCGTCGAGTAGTCGAGCGGGACGTTGAGATGCTCCTTGGGCACGCAGCCGCCCGACGGTCCGCCGATCTGCGCCGCCTTGAACGAATGACCGCCCTTCACGCCGCCGCCGATGTCGTAGATGATCTCTCCGAGTGGCGTGCCGATCGGCACCTCCACGAGTCCTGCGTTTTCGATCGACCCGGCGAGCGCGAACACCTTTGTGCCGCGGCTCTCCGGCGTCCCGTGCGCGGCGTACCACGCGGAGCCTTCGGTGAAGATGACCGGGACGTTCGCGTACGTTTCGACGTTGTTGAGCAGGCTCGGTTTTCCCCAGAGGCCCTTCTGCGCGGGGAACGGTGGTCGTGGTCGCGGTTCGCCCCGCTTGCCTTCGATCGAGTTCATCAGCGCGGTCTCTTCGCCGCACACGAATGCACCCGACCCCTTGCGGATCTCCAGGTCGAAGTCGAAGCCGCTACCCAGAACGTTGGTCCCCAGGAGGCCGATCGCCCGCGCCGCGTCGAGCGCGCCCTGAAGCCGCTCGACCGCGAGCGGGTACTCCGCGCGCACGTAGACGTATCCCTTCTGCGCGCCGATCGCGCGCGCGGCGATCGCCATTCCTTCGATGACCGCGTGCGGGTCGCCCTCAAGGACGCTGCGGTCCATGAACGCGCCGGGGTCACCTTCGTCGGCGTTGCAAAGCACGTACTTTTCTTCACCCGGCGACTGCATCGTGAGCTGCCACTTCAGCCATGTGGGGAACCCGGCGCCGCCGCGTCCACGCAGCCCGGAGCGTTTCATCTCGTCGATGATCTGCTCACCGGTCATGTCGAGCACGGTCGCGAGCGCCTGATACCCTCCCACGCCGATGTACTCCCCGATCTGCTCGGGGTCGATCCGGCCGCAGTTTCGAAGCACGATCCGTTTCTGCAGCTCGAAGAAGCTCGATAGCTCACCGAGCGCGGCCCGGGCTGGCGCACCGGCCGGAGCAGAGTCGGCCGGTGCCTCGCTGCGGGCGATAGCCTCGGTTGCCTCCGCGACGATGCCCGCGACATCCTCTACACGGACAGAATGATGGAGCCGACCCGACGGGATGACCGTGACCAGCGGGCCCTTCGCGCACGGGCCCATGCACCCGGTGGTCGTTACCTCGACGCCGGCTCGCGGCAGCTCCTCCTTCAGCGCAGCCGCGATCCGTTCGGCGCCCGACGCGATACACCCCGCGCCGCCGCAGACCAGGAAGCCGAGCTTCCTGCCGTCCATGCGCTCGCGCTCCTCGTCACGGAATCGATCCAGATCCTCTTTGGTTCTGATGCTACCGGACGTCATCGTTCACCTCGCTTCGATACGCGTCAAGAATTTCCTTCACCGCCTGCGGGCGGACCCGCTGGTGGACGTCGTCGTCGACCATGATCACCGGCGCGAGGCCGCACGCGCCGAAGCATCGGCCCACCTCCAGCGAGAACTCCAGGTCGGCGGTAGTAGCACCGACATCGATCCCGAGCTCCTTGCGAATCGCGCTCAGCACCTCGTTGCCGCCGCGAACGTAGCACGCGGTGCCCAGGCAGACCCTGACCATATGGCGTCCACGCGGAACCGTGGAGAAGAACGAGTAGAAGGTCACGACGCCTGCGACCTCGCTGTACGGGATCTCCAGGCGCCTGGAAACGTGTCGGATGACAGGCTCCGGCAGGAAGCCGTAGAGCTCCTGCGCACGCTGGAGTACCTGAATGAGCGCGCCGGGCTGCTCGATAAGCGCATCGATCGCGCCGTCGAGCTCCGTCCGGAGCGCCGGATCGTCTACGTGCGCGGGTAGGGTGATACCAGGTGCAGCTGCATGCATCGCGAGTCTCCTCTGTCGAATATGCTCATCGCCGGTTTCCCGACGCTGTCTGCTCCGGTTGGATACGGTCTTTCCGTATCGATATTTCAAGGACCATTATAGATCGGATTATCTGGTCTGTCAAAGAGATGGGGCCGGCGCTCGCGGCGACCTCTGCGTGGCCCGCGGGGCCGGCTCAGGTGAGTATGTTCCGCTTGAACCCTTGCGTATCGTAGCGTTTGACGCACAGATTGCACTGGTCGCAGTCGACTTCGTAACAGTTGCGGTGGACCCGTGCCGGGTAGTGGCGCCGGAACGCGCGCTGGCACTTTTCGGTACAGAAGATGTAGCGCTCCTGCATCGCACCGAACGCGACGTAGTCTTCGCGGTGCTCGTCGTCGGGTGTATCGGTCAAGTCGGTTTCGCACCACGAGCAGACTCCCGATTTCAGCCTTCGCACCAGAGCGCGCGCCTCATCGAGTTCGCCGTCGGCCCAGACGTAGTCGATGCGCTTGACCTCCGGTCGCATCAGCTCGGAGATCACGACGCCGTCGCGAATCGCGAGAAACTCATCGCGTTGGCCGTGGTGCACGTAGTCGCACTCGATCGGCGTTCCGTCGGTGAGATGGACGACCGCGCTTCCCCGGCTCGGTATTTCGCGCCGGAACCAGCCGCACGACGGGCAGACCATCGTGAACAGGAAGTTCTCCGTCCGCGACGCGCAGATCGGGCACCGGCCCTGATCAATCAGCATTATGTTCCGGATGTCGGTCTGCGTCGCCTTGCTGACGACCTCCTTGACCTCGGTGTCGGCGCGCTGCAGCTTCCTCCGGTCGCCGATGCTCGCAATGTCGTCGATCTCCGCGGCGAGCTTGCTATCGCGCGGCACTTCGCTCGATCTGTTCTCGCCCGGCGTTCGTTCCTTTCTGTCTCTTCTGTTCAGTCTGCCCATGAATCCTCCTAGATTGATTCCTGCTGCGTGAGCACCCGCTTGTAGAAGCCTTCCTGGTCCTTCAGCTCGTCGTGTGTGCCCTGCTGCACGATCCTGCCCTGTTCGAGCACGATGATCCGGTCGCACGACCGTGCGGTTGCTATCCGCTGCGTGATCACGATGCTGGTGCGATTGACCATCACCTTGTTGAGCGTCGCGCGGATCTTCGCCTCGGTCTCCGCGTCGAGCGCGCTTGTCGTGTCGTCGAGCAGCAGGATCTCGGGTGTGGTGAGGAGCGCGGTCGCGAGCGCGAGCCGTTGCTTCTGCCCGCCCGACAGCGACACGCCGTTCTGACCGACCTCGGTCTCGTACTTGACCGGCAGCGTCATTATGAAGTCGTGGAGCTCGGCCTGACGCGCGGCCTCCATGATCTGCATGGCGGTAGCCCCGTCGCGCCCGTACGTGATGTTTTCGGCGACCGTTCCAGAGAAAACCACCGGTTCCTGCTGGACGAGCACCGCGTGTCTGCGAAGCGACCCCGGGTCGGCGTTCACCAGATTGATCCCGTCGATCGCGACAGCGCCACGCTGCGGATCGTAAAACCGAAGAACCAGGTTGAATACCGTGCTCTTGCCCGAACCCGACGGCCCCATCAGCGCGACGCGCTCTCCCGGGTTGATGTAGAACGACACGTCGTGCAACGCGTGATCGCTCTGCCCCGGGTAGCCGAAGTTCACGTGGTCGAAGTGAACCGACCCCTTCACGCCGTCGAGCGACAGGCTGCCGGGACGCACGCTCTCCTCTTCATCGAGCAGGTTGAACACGCGCTTGATAACGACGAACACCGCCTGAATCTGCACGAACACCGTGCTCAGCGTGTTGATCTGCATGAACAGTCGAGGCATCACGTTTATGAAGAAGACCACTTCACCGACCGAGAGCGTTCCTACCTGAGCCCACGTGAACCCGGTGTAGATCACGATCCCGGTCGTCGCGGCGGTGATGATGCCCGACAGCGCTACCATCGCGCCCTGCAGGTTCACGACGCGCATTGTCAACCGGACCGAGTTCTGCATCCGCTGGCGGAAGTTGAGCGTCTCCCGCCGTTCCTGGTCGAACGCCTTCACCAGTCCGATCGCGCCGATCCGCTCCTGGCTGCGCGCGTACATCCCGGCGTTCACACGCCTGATCGCGATGCTCAATCGGCGGATCGTCGGCCGGATCATCGAAAACGCCAGGTAGTAGAACGGGAGCGTCGCAAGGATCATCAGCGTCAGTTGCCAGTTCACGACGAGCGCGACGGCGGTGCCGATGACGAGCTGGAAGAGCGCCGCCGAGATGTTGATCGCGTGCGTCGTCGACCACTCCCGGATCACCCAGACGTCTTCCAGCACGCGGC
>SKVA01000012.1 GCA_007129695.1 Spirochaetaceae bacterium
GCCCTCGCCCTTTGCAGTCGCGGATGTGCACGTGCTTCACGCGCGAAAGCACCGCCGGCAGCGCCTCTTCAGGGTTCTCGTTCGCGCGGAAGATGTGGCTCGGATCCATGTCGATGCCGAAGGCGGGCGAGTCGATCTCGGCCATCGCGCGGAGCGTCGTCGGCGTGTTGTAGATCGAGCTTCCCACGTGCGCTTTCACGCAGAGGCTCACGCCGAAGCCTTCGGCGCGCTCGGCCATCCTCCGGAGCATGTCGATGCTCGCGGCGATGTCCTCCTCGACCTCGCTCTTGCCGCCCGGCCCGACGTTGACGATCGGGATTCCGATCTCCGCCGCCGCCTCGAGCGCGACCAGGAGCCGCTCATCGTCGAGCCTCGCCTCCTCCATCGACAGGAACTCGATCCCGGCGTCGGCGACGATCGACTTCAGCTGTGAGGCCTGCTCCTTCCAGCGGTCGAGCTCGAGGTGCTCGCACATCCCGGCGATCGCGGAGATCTCCACCCCGTCGTAGCCGCACTCGGCGATGTGCTTCACCGCCGTGGCGAAATCGTAGTCCCGAAAGAGGACCGAGTTGACTCCCAGCTTGATCATGCCTGCTCCTTGTTCGCGCCTGCTGCCGCGGACCCGTGGTCTGCGGAAGCCGCCTCGGCTTCCCGGACCCGGTCCCGCACCATCAGAACGTTATCTGAATTGACGTATTCGAGGATGAACGGCTTACCTTGAGCGTGCGCGTGGTAGAGCGCAAGGAACCGCACCCAGTCGATGTCGCCATCGCCGACGATCCGCCCCTTCGCGTCGTTGACCTTGCGGTCCTTGCCGTGGAGGTAGGCGATGTGCGGCGCGAGGTGCGCGAACATCTCATCCTCAGTGCTGTTCGCGATCAGGTTCGCCGGGTCAAGGAGGATCTGCGCGCGCGGGGAACCGACCTCCACGACGAAGTCGCGCGCGCGTTTCGCGCTCGGGACGACGTCGAGCACGCACGGTTCGAGCGCGACGACCAGATCGTGCCGCTCGGCGAGGTCGCAGAGGCGACGAAAGGAGTCGACCAGGCGCGCGAAGTCGGCCTCGTAGGTGTCGGCGTTGATCCCGCGCGCGCCCGGGCGGAAGCCGCACTCGGTCGCGACGACGGGGATCCCGTTGTGAGAGGCGATCTCCATCATCCGCGCGAAGTAGGCGAGATTCGCCGTCCGTTCGTCGTCGTCGGGCTCGATGAGGTTCGTGAAGACGCCGAGGACCGGCACGTCGATCCCCGCCCGGCGGTAGGTCTCCACGATGAGGGCGCTGCGCTCGTTGGTCATCTCCGACAGGTCGCTCCTGCCGTTGTAGACCCAGTAGTCCGCATCGGCGTTCTTGAAGCAGAGCTCGGTCGAGGTGAAGCCGTTGTCGGCGAGGAAGGAGGCGACCTGGGCGTTCGTGAGGCCGGGGAAGCTGCGCGAGACGACGCCGATCCCGATCATGCCTGGCCCCCAGTCGTGACGCGGTCGGTCCGCGCGGCCGGTTCGTCGAGGTACCCAAGGGCGCGCAGGTCGTCATGGAGAAAGCCGATGTCACGATGCGCCGGGTCGGTGCGCCATCGCCCCACGGCTTCCGGCTTCACCGGTACGCGAGCGAGCGGGAACCCCAGGAACCGCTCGAGCCGCTCGATCGTCGCCTCCTGATCGAGGACGAAGTCCTCGAAGCGCACGTCGATCCAGCGCGCCGGGCGGGGCGTGGCGGCGACGATCTCGCGCTGGTACTTCCAGCTCGTCGCGCGCATCTCGCGCACATCGTCGGACCGCTCGTAGGGAACACCGAAGTCGGCAAGGTCGTCGGTAAGGTGCTCGCCGGCGATCGAGTCGCGCGGGTCGCGTACCCACGAGATATAGAAAGCGTGCGGGAAGAGCCGGACAATCCAGGGCAGTACGAGCGTCGTCTCGGGCAGCTTCCAGCCGCGCGGGCCATCGGCGTGCTCCAGAACCGACCGTGCGTACGAGCGAACGAGCCGCTCGAACGCTTCGTCGACGGCGGTGTCGAAGAGCGGGGAGAAGTCCCAGTCGGTTCCGCCGCGGTGCACGACGTGACGCGCCGCGATCCGGCACGCGTCGTAGAGCTCTCCGGCCGGAACCAGGTCGTACGATCCGTTGAGCTGCGCGCCCATGTAGACACCGCTTTCGCTCAGCGTCCGGGAGATCGCGCGGGTGCCGGAGTGACCGCGGCCGATGACGATGACGAGCGGCTGGTCGCCGACGCCGTGGGTTTCCATGGACGCATCGTATCCTGAGCCGCACAGCCGCGCCTTCACATCCGCGCCAATTAGTAGCACAAAACCGCCAGTACGCCAAACCTGGTCGAGATAGCGGTCGACTACCCCCTTGCCGCACCGCGCCGGTAGACCGTCGGACTCACGCCGATGATCTGTCGGAACTGTCGGGAGAAGTAATTGCCGTCCTCGAAGCCGACGCGGCCGGCGACCTCGGTGACCGGGAGCCTGGTCGACCGCAGCAGCCGCGCGCCGTGCAACACGCGCACGCGCAGGAGGTACTGGATCGGGGTCGTGCCGGTCGCGAGCGCGAACTTGCGCAGAAGCGACCGCTCGGACAGCGCGACGACCTCGAGCAGATCGGCGAGCTCGACCGCGCGTGCGTAGTTGGACTCGAGGAAACCGATCGCGCGTCCGATATCGGTGAGGTCGCGCCGACCGTCGGTGTCGGCCGCGGCGTACGCGCGGCAGAGAAGGAGCAGCAACTCGACGAGCAGCGCCACCGAGACCGCGACGTGGCCTTCGGCGCGGGCGGCGAGCTCGTTCTCCAGGCGGTTCAGGAGCCCTCGCGCCTCGTCCATCGCGATCGAGTCGAGCCGGAGCTTGCCGGTGAAGTCGAGCCGCCGTCGCGCCTGCGGCTCGAGGTGGAGGAAGGCCTGGTAGCTCGGCATGACGGCGAGCGACGGCTCGCGCTCGAGCAGGAAGCGCTCGTCGAACAGAACGTTCATGATCTGCAGATCGCGCGTGTCACGGTAGCCGTGCGCGTGGTTGACGTCGATCACGAAGGCGTCGCCGGCGGCAATCGGAAAACGGTGCTCGTCAACGAGATGGTCGCCCGAGCCTTCGAGGACGACGACGAGCTCGGTGAACTCGTGGCGATGGAGCTTGAGATCGGACTGGCGAAGCGCGAAGACGCGCAGCGGAAGCTCCCCGTCGCCAAGGAAGCTTCGCGAGCGCGCGAGTCGTGCAAAGGAGACGAGCGAGTTCGGTTCGGGAGCCACGCGTCCATGATGCGCGCGAAGGGGGCCGACGTGCAAGCGGCGCGGCTAGAGCGCGCAGATGAGCCGGCAACCGACCATCGAACTGCTCCGGCGCGTCACCGGTGCGTCGATGACCGCCTGCGCGTCGGCGGTCGCCTCTTCCCCACGACCGGTTGCGGCCGGCCGCGCGGTCGCGGATCGGGACCGACCAGGCACTTCGGTCCGGTGCCGATCAGGTCGGTCCGGCCGGCGGTCACGAGCGCTTCGCGGACGAGCGCGCGGTTCTTTGGATCACGAAACTGGAGGAGCGCACGCTGCATCGCCTTCTCGCGCGCGGACTTCGGCACGGTCACGCGGGCGCCGGTGCGCGGGTCGGTCTCGGTGTAGTACATGCACGTCGCGAGCGTACCGGGCGTCGGGTAGAAGTCCTGGACCTGCTCGGGGGTTCCGCCGTGGTCGCGGAAGTACTCGGCGAGCGCAATCGCGTCGGAGAGCGTCGTGCCCGGATGGCTCGATATGAAGTAGGGCACGAGGAACTGCTTTTCACCGATCTGTTCGTTCGCTCGCCGGAACTCGCGTTCGAAGCGCTCGTAGACCTCCACGCCGGGCTTTCCCATCGCCGCGAGCGCGTGCGGAGAGATGTGCTCCGGGGCAACCTTCAGACGGCCCGACACGTGGTGTTCGGTCAGTTCGCGGATGAACGGCGAGCCGGAATCGAGCAGCGCGTAGTCGTAGCGGACACCCGACCTCACGAACACCTTCTTCACGCCCGGGAGTCCTCGCAGACGCCGCAACACGTCGAGGTAGTCGCTGTGGTCAACTTCGAGGTTGCCGCACGCCTTCGGGTGGAGGCACTGCTTGTCCTTGCACACGCCGTTGGCCAATTGCTGCGTGCACGACGGTCTGCGAAAGTTCGCGGTGGGCCCACCCACGTCGTGGATGTACCCCTTGAAGCCCGGAAGCTCGGTGAGCGCTCGAGCCTCGCTCTCGAGGCTCGCACCGCTACGAGCGGTCACGCACCGGCCCTGATGGAACGAGAGCGCGCAGAAACTGCACCCGCCAAAACAGCCGCGACTGCTCACCAGGCTGAACCTGACCTCTTCGATCGCAGGAACTCCGCCTGAGTCGATGTAGTCGGGATGGAACGTCCGCGTGTACGGCAGCTCGTACACCGCGTCCAGCTCGGCTCCGCCGCGAGGCGTCGCCGCCGGGTTGTGAACGACGAGCGCCGGCCCGTACCGCTCGACGAGCACGTCGCCGTTGATCGAGTCGGTGTTTCGATGCTGCTGCCGGAAGCTCCCGGCGTACGCGCGCTTGCCGCCATTGGCATCGGCCAGAGAATCCCAGTCGGGTAACTCGACGACGGCTCGACCGAGCTCGGCCGCCGCGGCCTCAACGGCCGGGAGGTCATCGGCCCGACACCGCCGGACCGTGCCGGCGACCGTCGTCAGTTCGGCTGCCCGGCGTCCTTCGGCGAGCGCGGCGGCGATCTCGAGGATCGGCGTCTCGCCCATCCCGTAGACCAGGAGATCGGCCTTGGAGTCGAGCACGATCGACCTGCGCATCCGATCCGACCAGTAGTCGTAGTGCGCGAGTCGCCGCAGCGACGCCTCGATCCCCCCGATCACGATATCGACGTTCTTGAACGCTTCGCGAATGCGCGTGCAGTAGACGAGCGTCGCGCGGTCGGGGCGTCGCCCGCCGGTGCCGCCCGGACTGTACGCGTCGTGGCGCCGCGGTTTGCCGCTGACGGTGTAGTTCGCGACCATCGAGTCGACGTTCCCCGCGCTCACGAGGAAGCCGAGCCGCGGCCGCCCGAGCCGCCTGAACTCGTCGGGTGAACGCCAGTCGGGCTGCGCGATGATGCCCACGCGGTACCCGGCGGCCTCGAGGACGCGCCCGATCACCGCGGCCGCGAACGACGGGTGATCGACGTACGCGTCGCCCGAGACGATCACGAAGTCGAGCGGTTGCTCACGGGCGTCCCAGCCGCGTTCCACCAGGTCGGACCACGCGGTCGGTAGAAATGATAGCCTGTCGGCACGGTACTGCTCGATATCATCCATCGTCGTGCAAGTATACCTCTGCGGGAGGCGAGCTCCTACAACGGCTCCTGCACCGTCGGGAGCCGAACCTTCAGGAGGCACCCAATCGGACAACGACGGTGTGGGTTGAGTCGCCGCGCTGCAGCGGGATCGATCCATCGGCAAGACGCTCTCCATCGAGATCGACCCACGCGCGGTACATCCACGCGGCCGAACCGGTGTA
>SKVA01000044.1 GCA_007129695.1 Spirochaetaceae bacterium
AAGCTCCGCGCCGACTCTTCCAGACCCGGGTCCAGCGTGAGGAGCGACGCCCTGACGTTGAGAAACACGTACGGGTACGCGTAGAGCGAGAGCGCGATCGTTGCGCCCCAGAATCCCGACGGGCGTTGCATCGTGATGCCGATCGCCGCGGCCATCCCGTTCGTCCCGCCGAGCCCGAGCAACGCGTGCGCCATCACGTATCCGGGGATCGCGAGCGGCGTGACCGCCAGGAGCGTGACCAACCGGCGAGCCGGCAGGTCGGTCCGGACCGCCAACCACGCGAGTGGCAGCGCGACGAGCGTCGACAGCGCGACGACGCCGCCGGTGAGTCCGAGCGTATTCCGTAGCAGTACCCACGTTCGCCTGCGCCACAGCAGTTCGACGAGCGTCGCCGCGTCGGCCTCGAGCGCGCGGACTACCAGGTAGCCGAGCGGCACGACCATCGCGAGCGCGACGACGCCAGGCGCGACGTAGAGCAGCGGGGGGATCGCCTGGCGATCCCCCCGCACGGTGCGCGTACTCAAGAGGCCTACAGCGCCCCTGCCCGCCGAAGGAGCGAGAGCGTTCCGTCGAGGTCCTCGAGCAGGTCGAGCTCGATCTGCGGGCTCACGTCCAGAAGCCGCGCGAACGACTCGAGTCGCGGGTTCTGATCGACCGTGTCGGTGATCGGATACTCGTAGACCTCGCTCGTGAAGTACTGCTGCGCGTACTCGTCGAGCAGGAAGCGGACGAACCGCTCGGCGTTCGCCGCGTTCGCCGATGTCGCAAGGATTCCGATCCCGGCGACGTTCACCAGATTGCCCGTGTCGCCCGACTCGAAGAACCGCTGCACGACCGGGAAGTCGGGGGCCGATTCCTGGAAGCGGAGCAGGTAGTAGTTATTCGTGATCCCCATCGCGATCTCGCCGGCCGCGATCGCTTCGACGATCGCGGTGTTGCTGCGGTACGCCTGCACGTCGTTCGCGATCATCTCCCTCACCCATCGTTCGGTCGCGTCGTCGCCGTGCTCGACGCGCATCGCGGTTACGAACGACTGGAACGATCCGTTGGTCGGAGCCCATCCGACGCGGCCGCGGAACGCGGGGTCGGCGAGGTCGAACACCGAGCCGGGAAACTGGTCGTCGGACAGCGAGGACGGCGAGTACGCGAGTACGCGCGCGCGGCCGCTCGTCGCGATCCACATCCCGCGTCCGCCGCGGTAGATCGTCGGAACGCCCGCGAAGACGTCGTCGGGAAGCTGGCGGAAGAGCCCGCGGTTCGCGACCGCGCCGAGCGCGCCGGCGTCCTGCGCCCAGAAGAGGTCCGCCGGAGAGCGGGTTCCCTCCTCCTGGAGCAATACCGCAAGCTCCGCGGTGCCGCCGTAGCGCACCGCGACCGTGAAGCCGGTCTCCCGCTCGAACTCTTCGATGAGCGGCGCGACCAGACTCTCCCCGCGCCCCGAGTAGAGCGTGATCGTGTTCGCATCCTGCCGCGAGCCGGTCGCGTACGCACCGATCGCGACGGTAACGACCATCAACGCGACCGAGACCAGTCTCAATCCATTTCCGCGCGCTACCCCGATCGGCCGCGCGGGCGCGCCCTGACCTGATGCCATTGCATCCTCCTCGTCGATCTCGGCCGACTTCACCGACCGATCTGCGGCGAGGTTAATGCATATTAATATTGTAGTCAACTATGAAAGATAGATATATGCAACAAGTGTGCATCTGTCTGTCGGCTTGTGCCGTGGCGACGAGGGCGCGAACCGGTCACAGCGCGATCAGGCCCCAGATCCCAAGCGGAACCAGGTAGACGCTGAACACCCAGAGCTTGCCGCCTCGGATCAGCCGGACCAGGAGCGACAGCGACAGGAGCCCGAACACGAGCGACGCAGCGAAGCCCGCCGCGATTGCCGCAGGCGAGACCGCGGCGGTCAGAGACGACAGGTCGCGCATTTCCAGGATCAGCGCGCCCAGGATCGCGGGGATCGACATCAGAAACGAAAATTCCGCGGCGCGCTCGCGCGTCACGCCCGCCCACAGCGCGGCGGTGATCGTGCTCCCAGATCTCGATATGCCGGGTACCACGGCCAGCCCCTGCACAATGCCGACGATGAGCGCATGGCGCGCCTTCAGCCCGTCGTACCCGGTCGTTCCGCGCGCGAAGTGCGACAGGATCAGCAGGCCTGCGGTGACCAGGAAGGCGCCTGCGACAACCTTCGGGTAGAGGTGCAGGTCGAGTCGCCTGATCGCGAGCACGATGACCACGGTGATGACCGTCCCGATCAGCACGAGCAGCGTGAGCCGCAGGTCGACCGCGTCGTCGTCGGCCGATCGGCGGCGTATCCAGCGCCAGATCGCCGCTATCATTCGCGCGATGCGGATCCGGAAGAACCAGACGACCGCGATGAGCGTCGCGATGTGCAGCACCACGTCGTACAGGAGCGGGATCTCGCCGATGCCCAGGACCGCGCGCATCACGACCAGATGCCCCGAGCTACTGATCGGGATGAACTCGCTGATGCCCTGAAGTACGCCAAGGAGAAGGGATTGCCAGAAACTCATGAACGCTCCGTCGCGCGAATATACCGCGCACGCCGCGACGGTTCAATTCGCCGGCAGCGCTGCAGCGCTCGCCGTCAGGCCGCCGACTCGACGCGGATGTGCCGCGCGAAGTCGAGCGGGATGTCGATGTCGTCGTCCTTGAAGCGCGCGCGGAGCACCGTCGCGTTGCGCGTGCCTACGGTCAGCTTCGATCCAAGCATCATGCGCTGCTCGTAGCAGAAGCGCAGCAGCCCGTCTACCGCTTCGCCCTCTTCGGTCACGCGGATCACGCGCACGTGATCACCCGGCGCGGAGTCGGTGAGCGCGGGTGCGTGGAGCAGGTACGACTCGCGCTCGGACCCGGGAAACGGATTGCCGTGCGGGCACGTGTCGGGGTGGCCGAGTCGCTTCGCGATGTGGTGCTCGAGCGTCGTACTCAGCACCATCTGCAGCCGTTCGGCCTCGTCGTCGGCGACGTCCCACGCGACGCCGAGCTCGTCGACGAGCAGCCGCTCAAGGAGATAGTGGCGACTGATGTAGTGCTTCGCGAGCCGCTCGCCCGTGTCGGTGAGCGTGTATCCGCGCGACTGTTCTCGGCTCAGGAGACCGCGCTGCTCCAGACGCTTGAGTGTCTGCGTCACCGATGACGGCGTGACGCCGAGCCGCTCGCCTATTCGCGCGCCGACGACCGGCTCGTTCTCGCGCAGGATCAGGTAGACCTGCGACAGATAGCGTGGCGCGGCTGGGAACTGCTCGCACAGCGATACGATGTCGGTATCCATTCCAGACAAAGATAGCGATTCGCGCGGGTTGGGGCAGCAGGGGGTGACATCCCCGGGTGTCTGTGGTGTTATACCCGCGAGATCGGCGAGGTTCGAGCCCGGGGGTGAGCATGATAGAGGTAGAGTCGATATCCAAATCGTACGGCGACACCGTCGCGGTCCGCGACCTTTCGTTCAGGAGCACGCCCGGCGAGATCTTCGGGCTGCTCGGCCCGAACGGCGCTGGAAAGTCGACGACGATCAGGATGATCATGAACATCATCGCCCCCGATGCCGGGCGGATCCTGTTCAAGGGGTCGCCGCTCACCGTGGCCGACAAGGACCGGATCGGCTACCTGCCGGAGGAACGCGGCCTGTACAAGAAGCTCACCGTCGCGGAGGTCCTGCGATACCTCGCGTCGCTGAAGAACGTCGATGCCCGCACGGCCGACCGGCGCATCGACGAGTGGCTCGAGCGATTCGGGCTCTCCGAGTGGAAGAACAAGAAGGTGGACGAGCTGTCGAAGGGAATGGCGCAGAAGGTCCAACTCTCCGCCGCCGTGATTCACGATCCCGACTTCGTCTTCCTCGACGAGCCGTTCTCCGGGCTCGACCCGGTCAGTACCGACGTGCTGCGCGACGCGGTCGTCGATCTCAACCGCGCGGGGAAGACCGTGCTCTTCTCCACGCACAACATGGATCAGGCCGAGCGGATCTGTCACAGCATCCTGATTCTCAACAAGGGGCGCGAGCTGATCTCCGGCAGGCTCGCCGACGTCAAGGAGCGCTACGGCAGACGCAGTGTCGCGATCGAGTTCGACGGTGATCTCGATTTTCTTGACCAGCACGCGACCGTGGCTCACGTGATTCGCTACCCGCGTTGGGCGGAGGTCGAGCTTGCCGACGGGCGTTCGGCCGACGATCTCTTTGCGGCGTTGTCGGGCAGGGTATCGGTTCGCCGGTTCGAGGTGCTCAGCCCGTCGCTGCACAAGATATTCGTCGATCAGCTCGGTGGACGCGCCGATTCGCGCGAACCGGACCAGGAGTCAAACGCATGAGTGCGATTTTCACCCGCAAGATGACTCGAGTGGCTCGGATGGAGTTCAAGCTCACCGCCGAGAACAAGGCGTTCGTCATCATCACAATCATCGGGCCGTTCCTCATCGTCGCGATGAGCGTGCTGCCGGGGCTCCTGGCGTCGCGCGGCGGTGGCGCCCCGGCGTTCGATCTTGGCATCGTCGGCGGTTCGTCGGCGTTCACCGAATCGATGCGCGGCGCGTTCGAGTCCACCTCCATTTCCGTTGCCGCGCACAGCGAGCGCGAAGAGGAGCTTCGCAGCCGACTCGCGGCCGGAGAGCTCGACGGGTACATCGTGATCCCGGCGAACGTACTCGATACCAGAGTCGTCCGGTTCGTCACGTCATCCGGCCCGAATTTCGAGATCGTGGGCACCATAGAGGGCGTGGTCGGTAGCCTGGTCGTCGCGATGCGGCTTGCGAACGCCGGATTCGATCCCGGCGAGGTCGCGACGCTGTCGCAGCGCCCGTCGCTCGAGTATCGCCGCTTCGAGGCGGGTCGCGATGACAGCGAGGGCCCCGACATGATGAGCATGCTCTTCACGACGCTCGCGTTTACGATGCTCCTTTATATGACGATTCTCCTCTACGGCCAGTCGCTCGGCACATCGGTCCTCAATGAAAAGCGGTCGAAGATGGTAGAAGTGATCCTGTCGTCGATTTCGGCGCGCGAGCTGTTGGTCGGCAAGATTCTGGGCAAGGCCGCAGCGAGCCTCCTCCAGTACGGCATCTGGATCGGGATGGCGGTGCTCTTTCTGAACATCATCGGTCCCGCCGTCAACGTCGAGGTTACGCTGGCCGGCGGTCTTCAGACGTACGCGTATCTGCTCCTCTTCTTCCTGCTCGCGTTCTTCCTCTACTCGTCGTTCTACGCCGCGCTGGGCGCGGCCAGCGAGGATGAGCAGCACCTGTCGCAGCTCGGGTGGCCGGTGATTCTGTTTCTGGTGCTTCCGATGGTCATGATCGGCGTCCTGTCGTCCAACCCGGACGGCGGGCTCGCGGTCGGGCTCTCCATCTTCCCTCTGACCGCGCCGATCGTGATGTTTCAGCGGCTCCTGGTTGGATCACCACCGGTGTTGCAGCTCGCGCTCAGCGTCGGCCTCCTGCTGGTGACGATCGCG
>SKVA01000276.1 GCA_007129695.1 Spirochaetaceae bacterium
GAACAGCCTCGCGCGTGACTTCCTGCGGCGAATGAAGGTGAGCTTCCGGTTGATCCCCCCGACGCGCGAACGAGTGCAGGAGTGGGCCGATCGCCTCTGTACGACCGACGCATTCAACCAGATCCGCCGACGCGACGACCTCAAGGAGTATGTAAAACTCTACATGCTCACGGTTCTTGGCAAGTAGGCGTTACCGCGAGGCCATCAGCACGTCCGACAGCGGAAGATCACCCATGAAGCTCAGCTCTGCTACGCAGCGGTTGAACAGCCGCATACACATCACAGCGTCGTCGAGCGCACGGTGCGCCCGGTTTGGCGGCAGCCCGAGGTCGACCGCCAGGTTCTGCAGGCTGTAACTCCGTCGCCTGGGAAACGCCTTGATCGCGAGCGTCTGCGTGTCGACAACCGGATTGCGTACGTCACCGAGGCCCGCACCTTGTACCGCGGCGCGCAGAAAGCCCAGATCGAACGGCGCGTTGTGCGCGACGAGCACCGCGTTTGCCAGGAATCCGACGAACTCGGGAACCACATCGACGACCGGGCGGCATCCGGCCACATCGGCGTCCGATATGCCGCTCACGCGCGCCGCGTCGGGCGAAATCGGGATCCCTGGATCTGCGAGTAGCTCAAACTCGGCCAGGACCGAATCGCCGCGGAATCTCACCGCGCCGAACTCGACGATTCGGTCGCTCGCCGGGTAGAGCCCGGTCGTCTCGAAGTCAAACGCGACGAACTCGACGTCGGTGACCGCCGCGAGCCCTTCCGGCATATCACTCATGCATACCTCCATTGTTGACACGATCCACGCGGTCGTTCAGCGTATCGCCATGACCGTGTCTCACCTGCTTGCCGAATACGATCTTTCGCTCGACGACATCCGCTGGTACCTCGCGCACCAGCTCACCGAAAGCATTCTGTCGCAGCGAGAGAGCCCGACCGAGATAACGCGCCGCATCTGGTCGGGCTCTCTCGAGGGCGAACTCTACCAGATGGATGAACGGTTTCTGGCGCGCCTTCAGGACGAACTCGACCGGCGGCTGACCGATGAGCCGCAGGTCCGCGACATCCTCGAACACGCCCGAATGCTCAAGATGCGTCGGTGACCGAAGCGATCTGCTGTTCGACCCACGCTTCGATCCGTCCGAGCTGCAGCTTGCTCGCCTCGATCGCGCGTTCGATGTCCATGCCCGGGGTCTGGCAGACCGACGCGTAGAACTTGATCTTCGGCTCGGTCCCCGACGGGCGCGCGCTGACGACCGTTTCATCGTCCAGGATGTACTGCAGCACGTTCGACGACGGCAGGTCGATCTGCCGTTCGCGTTCTCCCGACGCGTATACCACGCGGCCACTCTTGAAATCTTTGATCTCGCGCACCGGGACGCCGGCGATTTCGCGCGGCGGCTGCTCGCGCAGCTGCCTCATCATCGACGCCATCAGGTCTGCGCCCGAGCTCCCCTTGAAGTAGCGCGAAATCTGGATCTCTTCGTGGTAGCCAAACTCCATCCAGAGCTCGCGCAGCCGATCGAGGACGCCCTTGTGCTGCGAGACGTGATAGAGCGCCATCTCCGCGGTCAGCACGGCCGCGGTGATCGCGTCTTTGTCTCTGACCTCGGTGCCGATCAGGTAGCCGTAACTCTCTTCGCCGCCGAGCACGTAGGTGCCGCGATCGGGGTGGTCGTCGAGCTCGCGCATTACCGTCGCGATGTGCTTGAACCCGGTCAGCGTGTCGACCACTCGTGCGCCGTGATGCTCGGCGATCTTCTTCTGCAGCTCGGTCGTAACGATCGTCTTGACGAAGACCGGATTCGCCGGCATCCGCCGTGTTTCGCGCAAGCCCCCGAGTACGTAGTCCGCAAGCAGCGCGCCAAGCTGGTTACCCGTGACAAGACGATAGTCGGTACCGACCGGCACGGCGATTCCGATCCGGTCAGCGTCGGGATCGGTGCCCATCACGATGTCTGCGCGCCGTTCACGGCCGAGCCGAACCGCGAGATCCATCGCGTCGGCCTCTTCGGGATTCGGAGACTTGACGGTCGGGAACTCGCCGTCGGGTTCACGCTGTTCGGGAACGGTGACGACGGTGGCGCCGAGCTCACCGAGCACGCGCTCCACCATCATGGCACCGGTGCCGTGAAGCGGGGTATAGACGACCGTCAGCGACGATCCGCGCTCCTGCAGAAGCTCGGGCCGCACGCTCTGCCGCTTGACCATCGCGACGAAGCGATCGTCGATCCGGTCGTCCAGATATTCGAGGAGCCCGCGTTCGAGCGCCTCCTCCTTCGTAAGACGTTTCGGCGTCCCAGACACCGCGCGAACCTCGTCAATGATAGCGCGATCGTGCGGCGCGACGATCTGCGAGCCATCGGACCAGTAGACTTTGTACCCATTGTACTCGGGCGGATTGTGACTCGCGGTGACCACGACGCCGGTCGTCGCGCCAAGATCGCGGACGGCGAACGAGAGTTCGGGCGTCGGCCGCAGCGACGGGAACAGGTACGCCTTTATGCCGTGCGCGGCGAACACGAGCGCGGTACTCAGCGCGAACTCTTTACTGTACCGGCGTGAATCGTGCGCTATCACGGCGCGCAACTCCCCGCTCGTCGACGAGCCGGCGCGAACGCAGTAGCGCGCAAGCCCTTCGGTCGCGCGGCCGATGACGAGCGGGTTCATCCGGTTGCTGCCTCCACCGATCACACCGCGCAACCCGCCGGTCCCGAACTCCAGGTCGGTATAGAACCGGTCGGTAAGGTCGTCGCCGATCGGTTCGTCGGGTTCCCGAGCGTCGATGAGCCGCTCGACCTCGCCGCGGAACCGCTCATCGGTCTCGTGTTCGAGATACTCGCGGGCCCTTGCAAGAATCTGCTCGGCTGTGTGCTTGTGATCACTCATGCTGTTCCTCCAGCGATCTGACGATCGCGACCAGTTCCTCCGGGCGATCGATCACCCAGTCCGCGCCGCTCTCTTCGAGCTCGTCGCGGCCCCGGAAGCCCCATGCGGCTCCGACCGAACCGACACCCGCGGCCCGCGCGGTCTGCACGTCAACGTCGGAGTCCCCAACGTAGAGCGCGCGTCCGGGCGGGTCCATCAACGCCACAAGGTGGATCAACGACGCCGGATCAGGTTTCGCCGGATAGTCAGGTCGTTGCCCCACCGCGTGGCAAAAGGCATCGGGAGCGAAAAACGCATCGACGATCCGGCGAACAAGCGGATCGGGCTTGTTCGACAGCACCGCGAAACCGATCGCACCACCGGCGATTGCACGCAGCTCGGCAAGCGCATCGGCGATACCGTCGTACGGCTTGGTCAGCACCACCGGCTCTCGTGCGTACTCATCCTTGATCTCGGCGACCAGCCGATCGATCAGGGCGTCGCTCGGTTCGCGACCCGAATCGCGGACCCCGACCGCCCGGCACACAAGCTCGCGCATACCCGATCCGACCATCATCCTGTACGCGTCGGTCGCGTGCGTCGGCAGTCGGTGCCGCGCGAGTACGCGATTGGCGACGCGTGCGATATCTGATAGGGTATCGAGCAAGGTGCCGTCCAGATCGAACAGCAACGCGCGCACGGCCATTCGCTACTGTACTGCGCGCATCTCGACTCCGTCAATTCCATGAGAATCCTGTTCGTGGAGTCGTTCTACGGAGGCTCGCACCGCGAAGTCGCCGACAGCATCCGCGAGCACAGCCGGCACCAGATCGACCTGGTCACGTTGAGCGCCGCTCGCTGGAAGTGGCGCATCAGGGCCGCGGCGCTCGAGTTCGCCGATTCGGTGTGCGTCGACGGATACGACCTGATCGTCTGTACGGGCCTGCTGCGCGTCGCAGACCTCCTCATGACTACCCGCCGCCCCTCCTCGGGCACTATTCCTCCGGTCCTGCTCTACTGCCACGAGACGCAGCTGTGCTACCCGGTACCCGATGGCAGGCGAATGGACATCGACCTGGGGATCGCCGACATCGCGAACATGCTCTGCGCCGACTCGGTAGCGTTCAACTCCTCCTCGCACCGGGACGCGTTTCTCACCGAAGCGCCGCGGTTCATCGAGCGGATCCACGCGTCGACGCTGTCGCACGCGGTTGCTGCTATCGAGCGCAGGAGCGTCGTCTGCGAGCCGGGAATCGCGCCGCGCGCGTGGCCGGCGGCTACCACCGGTGGGGCGGATCCCGCCGGTGGGACCGCTACTACCGACCCGCCGATCGTGCTGTGGAACCATCGCTGGGAGTTCGACAAGAACCCCGACGCGTTCTTCCACGCGCTGCGCGCGGTTCGCGCGCGCGGCGTTCGCTTCCGTCTCGCGATCGCCGGCGAGCACTCGCGGCGGATCCCGGACGCGTTTGACGCGGCGCGCGCCGAGTTCGGAGATGCGATCGTTCACTACGGATACGCGGAGAGCCGCGAGGAGTACTACGCGCTCCTCGACGCGGCGGACATCGTCGTGAGCACCGCGATCCAGGAGAACTTCGGGATCGCAGTGATGGAGGCGATCGCGGCCGGCTGTGCGCCGATCCTGCCCGACCGTCTCTCCTACCCGCGGCTGATCCCGGCAGCGTATCACAGTACCTGTCTCTACCGGTCGGACGACGAGCTCGTCGATCTGCTTTCTGGAGCGATCGAACAGCGGCTGCACCCCCCCGACGAGCTTGTCGAGCACGCGAGGAGCTTTTCGTGGACGCACCGCATTGTCGCGTTTGACGAGCTGTTCGAGCGCGTCGCGGACGGCAGGCGATGAAAGGCCGCGACGGGTTCGACGCGTTCTACCGCGCGATCTACCGCGATCGCTGGGACGCGCTGAAAAGCGCGCTCGACGCGCCGGCGCAGTCGACGCCGATTACCGTCGCCGACGGCCCTGAGTACTACCTGGATCCGGCGAGCATCGTCGCCGCGCTCTGCCTGGAGGTCGCTCCCGGCGACCGGGTGCTCGACCTGTGCGCGGCGCCCGGGGGCAAGAGTCTGGTGATGGCGTCGCGGATCGGCGAAGGCGGATCGCTCACGTCGAACGAACGGTCGGCCACCCGCCGCGCGCGGCTGCACCGGGTGCTCGCCGAGCACCTTCCCGCGGAGCTGCTGGAGCGGATTACGGTGACCAGCCACGACGCATCGCGGTGGGCGCTCTACGAGCCCGCCGCGTACGACAGGGTCCTGGCCGACGTCCCGTGCAGCTCGGAGCGACACGTGCTGCACGCGCCGGCCGAACTCGCGAAGTGGAGCGCGACGCGCACGAAACGGCTGGCCACCGGCGCGTACGCGATCGCGTGCGCGGCGGCCGACGCACTGCGCCCGGGCGGGCGGATGGTCTACTCGACCTGCACGATTTCACCGGTTGAGAACGACGGCGTGATCGGCCGGTTGCTCGCGCGGCCGAAGGGCGCTCGCGTCGCGTGCGTCGATCTTCCGTCGGTTCTGCGCCGTGCCGGTACCGGTGCTGGTTCCGGCGCCGGAACCGGCGAGGCGGGCAC
>SKVA01000143.1 GCA_007129695.1 Spirochaetaceae bacterium
CAGCTGATGACGTCGAGCGTCATCGTGAGCCGCGACGTGGTGCAGGGCATCTTCAAGCCCGACGCGTCCGACCAGCAGATCACCGCGTGGGCCAGGTGGTCGGTCGTCGTGATCGTCGTGTTGAGCCTGGTCGCGAGTATGCTCAACACCGGGGCGATGGCGCTCTACCTGACCGACGTGAGCGTTCCCGGGTTCGCTCAATGGGCACCGGCGCTCGTCGGAGGACTGCTCTGGAAGCGCGGTACGCGTCAAGGCGCGATCGCCGCTACGGTAGCCGGCGTCGTCTATCTGGTGCTGTCGCTCCTGATCGTTGTCGACGGCAACCGGCCTCTGATCATCGGGCATCCGGTCATTCCGAGTCTTCTGGTGAACACGATCGTCTACATCGTGGTCAGCAAGCTCACCCCGCGACCGAGCGAGGCGATCGAGACCCAGTTCTTTGACGAGGTCGACGACTATCTTCGCGCGGAGTCCGGGAGCTAGGATGGCAGACGGGAGAACCTGGAGGCTGATCTACAACCCCGAAGGTGATACGACCGACGTCGTCGCATACGGTGCGGCGGTCGCCGAAGGGCGGATCGCGGGAAAGTACCAGCTGTCGAACACCTCGGTTCCCGACACGCTGATAGTGCAGCGCAGCACCGTGCGCGGGATCATAGCGGGGGCCGACGTGCGGATCGACCGCGATCTGGCGACCCGCGAAGGTATCCAGCTCGCCAAGGCCGCGCGCCAGGGGAGAAACAGCGCGCGCGCAGTCGGTACGATCCAGCTGAGCGAGGTGATGGCGAAGGGGTCGCGCGCGTACGACGCGAAGCCCGTGCAGCCTGAAGACCCGGCGGTGATCCTCTACACGTCGGGGACGACCGGCAACCCCAAGGGCGTCACGCTCACAAACGAGAACTTCCTCTTTCAGCGGAACACCATCGTTCCGTCGATCATGGAGTTCACCGAGTCAGATCGAACCGTCGGCGTTCTGCCGCTCTACCACGTCTACGGATTGTCGAACGGCCTGATCCCGACGATCAACGCCGGCGCCGGTTTCGTGATGGTCGCGCAGTACAGCCCTCAGAACCTGCTCTCCGCGATCGCCGACACCAAGGCGACCATCATGCCTGCGATCCCGAGCATGTACCAGCATCTGCTGACGATCGCTCGCGCGCGCAAGACCACGATGCCAAAGAGCCTGCGGATGTGTGTTTCCGGCGGTGCGCCGCTACCGCTCTCCGTGCTCCGCGAGTTCATGGAGGTGTTCGACACGCAGATCGTCGAGGGCTACGGCCTGACAGAGACCGCGTCGTGCGTAAGCGCGAACGGCAGGGGCGGCGTGTTCAAAGAGGGAAGCATCGGTCCGGTAGCCGCCGGCGTTGAGATGACCATCTTCGACGACGACGACCAGGAGCTTCCGATCGGCGAGGTCGGGGAAATCGTGATTCGTAGCAGTACCGTTACACCAGGGTACTGGAACGATTCGGCGGCAACCACCGAAGCGATCAACGCCGACGGATGGTTCCACACCGGCGACCTTGGGTACCGCGACGACGACGGGTTCTTCTTCATCACCGACCGCAAGAAGGATCTCATCATCCGGGGTGGTTTCAACATCAGCCCGCGAGAGGTGGAGGAAGTGATAATGCTCCACTCTGCCATTCAGGACGCAGCGGTCGTGGCCGCGCCCGACAAGCACGATCAGGAGATGGTCGTCGCGTACGTCGTGTTGAAGGAAGGCGAGTCGCTGACCGCGCGCGATGTCATGGATCACTGCGTCGCGAACATGGCTCCGTACAAGCGGCCAAAGAACGTCGTGTTCGTGGACACGCTCCCCAAGAGCGCGACCGGCAAGGTCCTCAGGACCGAGCTGCGCGGAGAGGCGACCGACCGCCGGCTGGTCGAGAGGAGCGAGTAGATGTTTGGACGCAAGAAGGCCAAGGAAGCGGCGGGTTCCGGCGGCGCGGTGGCGGTCGGCCTCGGCGAGATGCTGCAGGAGATCACCAAGCGATACAAGCGCAAGCAGGCGATCCACTTCGAAAATGTCACGTACACGTACCAGGAGCTCGACGAGAACGCGAACCGCGTTGCCGGTGGGCTCGAAGCGCTCGGCGTCCGGCAGGGCGACCGCGTCGCGATGATGCTCCCGAACATCCCGGAGTTCGCGTTCACGTTCTTCGGGATTCAGAAGCTCGGCGGGGTTGCGGTTCCGTTCAACACGATGTACAAGGGTCGCGAGATCAGCTTCATCCTGAAGGATTCCGGGGCCAAGGCGATCGTGTGCCTCTCCAACTTCGCGAACCTGATCAACGAGATCCGCGATGAGTGTCCCGATCTCAAAGAGGTGATTGTCACGGGTCAGCGGACGCTCGTGTTCGTCGATCCGGATGCGACCGTCAACGTCCAGCTCGTCGTCGAAAAGACCAACTTCGAGTCGGCCGACAGCGTGTTCCACACCGTCGGTGGAGTGCTCGTAGATACGTTCCAGGCGGCCGGCGTCAAGGACGCGTGGTACAAGCACATGGGCGCGGTCCGCGCGCACGGCAAGAAACTCGCTACGATCCTGGTGAGCGAGATCGAAAACCTCTACGTCGTCAACGTAGTAGGGTTCCTCAAGACGATGGACGCCGACCCGCTGTTCCGCGTGCTCTGGGTACCGCCGGAGATCAAGGACAAGGCGGTCGAGCCGTCGACGAGTGTTGAAGAGGAGTCCGGTACCACGGTCACGCTCGACGCGTTCAAGGATCTGCTCGTCGAGCAGTTCACGAAGAAGCTTGGCGTGACGTTCGACGCGGGCGAGCTGACCCGCGACGAACAGCTTGCGTACGAGAAGAACCGCGCGCTCGCCGGTAGAATTTGAACCAGGACGACGCGTCGAAGACGCGTCGTCCCGTCCGGTTACAGTATCGTGATCGTCGAGCGCAGGATCACGATCATCACGATCCCGGTCAGCGCGACTATCACGTACGCCGCGATCAGTATCTTATTGGTCTTCTTTTTCACTCTGGGTCTCCATTCGATAGGTAGTGTAGCGCCCGGCGATCTCATCGATCGTGATGCCGAGCAGTGACATCGTTCTCAGGATCCGCGGCAACTCGTTCGTGAAGAACTCATCGCGCCGCGCGTTGCGGATCATCCGCCGCGCGTCCGGCGCGGCGAAGTATCCGATTCCCCGCTGGTTCTGGATCAGTCCGCGTTCCTGCAGCGAAGCGTACCCCTTGTTCACCGTGTTCGGATTCACCTGCAGTTCCATCGCAAGGTCGCGCACCGCGGGGATTCGCTCGCCCTCGGGCCATACCCCGGTCAGGATCATCTCGCACACGTGGTCTGCGACCTGTTGGTATATCGCGTGTTGCTCTCGAAACTCCATTTCACGCCTCGGTTTCGCCGAGCCTGATCACGCCGACGACCCAGAAGAAGGGAGCCGACACGTAGAGCAGTACCGTGCGAACGGCGTCGAACGCGTCGACGACGCTCTCAAAGCGCGGGCCGGTGATGACCAGCTGGTCGACGTTTGCGCGGGTCTGCAGCACTCCGACGAACAGGTCGGCGAATGCGATCCGTCCGGCCAGGAGCCCGACGAGCGCTATCGACAACGCTACCGTGACTGCGGCCGCGACGGTCTTGATGAACGCCGCCTTGCGGAAGTAGACCGACCCGAACAGGAATGCCGACTGCGTGATCAGGTAGAACCCGATCGTCTCCCACGTGTCTCTGGTTGTCGGCAGGAATACCCCCGGAGACCGCCCGAACAGCGGCTGCGCGACCGCGGCGCCGAGCGCGGTCGCGACGGAGTAGGTCACCAGCGCCGCTACGACCCAGCCGACCGACGTCAGCAGGAGCCGTGCGACGTATTTCTCCACCGCCGATCCGGGGAGCATCAGATAGTGCAAGCCGCGTTTCTCGTCCTGAAGCTCGCTGAACGCCATGCTCGACACGACGTACCCGCCGATGAACAACAGATTCGAGAAGGTCGACGCGTGAAACGAGGCCGAGTCAGCCGTGCCGAGGCTGGTGAGCAGCATGAGGCCGAACGCGATCCCCGCGGCGGCCAGGAGTCCGCTGAGGAGGCTCTTCATCTGTGGCTGCAGGTCGTGGCGCATCAGCACAACGACACGTGATGGGCTGAAGACGGTGGTCATGATGCCTCCTTCGCGAACAGCGCCGACATCCGGTCGGTCTCGACGGTCGCGGCGTTGAACAGCAGCTCCAGATCGATCCGCGACGTCGATGCGTCGGTGTTCGGAACGAGCGCCGCGAACCCGCCCATCGCCTGTTCGGCGTATACCGCGTCTTCGGGCCGGTCGGGGCCTACGTGAAGTCGAAGTCGAGACGTGATCTCATCGACCGAGTGCTGAAAGATGATCCGACCCGCCTCGAGGATCGTGATCGGATCGATCAGCCGCTCCAGATCACGGACCTGATGCGTAGACACTACGATTACGCGACTGTCGTCGGCCGCTCCGGCGAGAACGCGTCGGAACTGCCCCTTTGACGGTATGTCGAGCCCGTTCGTCGGCTCGTCGAGGATCAGCAGCTTTGTGCAGGTTGCCAGGCCAAACGCCAGGAGCGCCTTCTTGCGCTGCCCGAACGACATCTTCTTCATGCTCTCTGCCGGGTCGGTCTCGAACCCCTCCAGGTAACGCGTGAACCCCGCGTCGTCGAACCTCGGGTAGAGCGGGGCGTAGAGGTCGCGGTACGCCGAGATACTCATCGGCGGGACCGGTAGCTCCTCCGACACGAAGAGCATTTCCTGTTGCAGCTCGGGGAGTCGACGCTCGGGGTCGATCCCGTCGATCGCGATGCTGCCCGCGTTGCGGTAGAGCATCCCGGTCAGGAGCTTCAGCAGCGTCGTCTTGCCCGCGCCGTTTCGACCCAGTAGGCCGTAGATCGTGCCCGGTTCCAGATTCCAGTCGAGCGAGTCGAACAGCGGTGGTTTCTTGCGGTACGCAAAGGAAACCGATCTGACATCAATCATTCAGTCCTCCATAGTATACTAGCTAACTAGTACACCGAGAATATAGCACGGCCGTAGCCTGGCGTCAATGGTCGTCCGACAGATTCCGATCGATTGACGCGGCCCTTCGCCCGGATTAGCTTTGCGCATGCGTTCAACCGCGTTTGAGGGTTCGTGGGCGGTGGTGACCGGAGCGTCGAGCGGTCTCGGGCGGGACTTTGCGTTGCAGCTCGCCGCACTCGGCGCGAACGTCGTGCTCGTCGCGCGTCGTGAGGAGCGGTTGCGTGACGTGGCCGCTACGATCGAGTCGCGCCACGATCGCAGCACGATCGTCGTCTGCGCCGATCTGTCGACCGACGCCGGCGTGGAGCTTCTGGTTCAGGAGATCGATCGACAGCGGGTTGTGCCGCTTGTCCTGGTGAACAATGCCGGCTTTGGATACCACGGCACCTTCCTGTCGGCCGACTGGAAGACCGAGCGTTCGATGCTCGATCTCGATATTGTCGCGCTCG
>SKVA01000353.1 GCA_007129695.1 Spirochaetaceae bacterium
CGAGCTCCTCGACATCGTGATCGTCGTACTCGGCGTCAACTTCTATATCGGACACGCCGGCCGGAACCTCGACGCGCGCGGTCGCGTTCGCCGGGATCGTCACATCGAGCGTGACGCTTCCCGACGCGATCTTCCACGCCGACTCGGCGTGCCCGAACGGCGTATCCAGGCTCGCCTTCGCGTGCGTCAGGCCGTAGCCAGGCAACGGCGCGATGCGAATCGGCGGCTCCCCGGTGACCAGGCGCTCCATGTCGACCGAAAGACCGGCGACCCGCTCGTACATCCACGCGCCGATAGACCCGTACGCGTAGTGGTTGAAGCTGTTCATGCTTACCGGGCCAAAGCCCTTCTCTTCGGTCCAGCTGTTCCAGCGTTCCCACATCGTCGTCGCCCCCTGATTGACCGTGTAGAGCCACGACGGGAAGGCCTCCTGGAGCAGCAGCTTGTACGCGACGTCGGCACGGCCGTAGCGCGCGAGTACCGGGCAGAGCTTCACGGTCCCGACGAAGCCGGTCGTCATCCGGAAGTCACGCCGCTCGAGCATCCGCACCAGACGGTTCACCGCGGCGGATCGCTGCTCTTCTGGCAGAAGGTCGAACGCGAGCGCGACGGTGTAGCCG
Organism: Spirochaetaceae bacterium; assembly: GCA_007129695.1. Classification (GTDB taxonomy): domain Bacteria; phylum Spirochaetota; class Spirochaetia; order DSM-27196; family SLST01; genus SLST01. The sequence continues at coordinate 621 of SKVA01000353.1, forward strand.
GTCTGCGTGTCCCCCAGAATGCGCCCGTTCGCGCTCACGAACTCCGCGCGGAACGCGAGTACGATCCGGCGGTGGAGCTCCGCGAGCGTGAGCTCATCGTCGCGCTTACCCAGGAGTGCGGCGATCCGGCGCAGCAGATCGGTGCACCGCGCGAAGTACGCGGTACCGATCAGGTCCTTCGGCGTCGCACCGATGCAGCTGTTCTCCGGCGCGTCCATCGCGACCCAGTCACCAAAACCACCCCAAGGCGTGAAGAACTCGTCCGACCGGATGAGCCCCTTGCTTCGGTTCTCCATCGATGTCACGAATCGCCGCATCGAATCGAAGTGCTCTTCAAGGATCCGTGTGTCGCCGTACTTCGTGTAGACGGTCCACGGACAGATGATGACCGCGTCGGACCACGCCGGACCACCGTCGTTCTCATCGCTCGCCTGCATGTAACGTGTCAGCGGAGCGATCGACGGGATCACGCCGCCCGCGCTCTGCGAGTCGGCCAGATCGCGCTGCCACTTCGCAAAGAAGGTCGATACGTCCATGTTGAACGAAGCGGTCGGGATGAACACCTGCGCATCGCCGGTCCAGCCGAGTCGCTCATCACGCTGCGGACAGTCGGTGGGAACCTCCAGGTAGTTGCCGCGCTGGCCCCACTCGATATTGCTCTGCAGCTGGTTGAGCAGCTTGTGCGACGTCGTGAACGAGCCGGTGATCGGCAGGTCGTTGTGGAGCACGATGCCGGTGACCTGCTCGGGCTGGGGATCGATCGCGATCCCGGAGAGCTCGACGTACCGGAAACCGTGAAACGTGAACCGGGGCTCCCAGACGATCTGATCCGAGGAGGCGAAGGTATAGGTGTCGGTAGCAAGCGCCGAGCGGAGGTTTTCGACGTAGAGCGTGCCGTCGGCCTGCAGCATCTCACCGTAGCGGATCGTCACCGTGTCGCCGGGCTTGCCCGACAACGCGATCCGAGCCCATCCGGCGATGTTCTGCCCCAGGTCGTAGATGTGTCGGCCGGACTCGGGCTCGGTGATCGCGACCGGAACGATTTCGCCGACAGGACGTACCGGTGGCACTGCCTTCGCGTCGAGCAGCGGTAGCGTGCCGCGGACGTTGCGGACCGTATCGGACCCGTCCCACCCGTTCGTGGCGGGTCCCACGACGCGGGCCGGCTTCCATCCGTCGGGAACGATCCGCGCGTCGTACGACTCTCCGTCGTAGATGTCGGACTTCAGGATTGGCCCGGTGGTCCACGTCCACTCGCCATCGCTCGCGATCACGACGCTGCCTCCGTCATCCAGTTCCACGTGGAGCTCGCACAACAGCTGCGGAATCGATCCGAACTGCCGCTGGTCGCGACCCGTGTCGGTACCGATCAGCGCGTTGCCGTGGACCCACGCAATCCGTCCGGAGTACCACCCGTCGCCCAGGATCGCATCGATTGCGTTCTCCCCCGGCTGGAGGAGCCCGGTGACGTCGTACGTGACGTACTGACACCTGCTGTTGTAGTCGGTCCAGCCGGGCGACAGCACCGCATCACCGATCCGCGAACCGTTGAGCGACAGCTCCATAAGCCCGCGGGCGGCTGCGTAAAGGCGCGCGCTTCGCGGCTTGCCGGAGAGATTGAACTCGCGTCGGAGGTAGGGTGCCGGATGCCCCCCGCCAGGCTTCCACGCATCCTGATCGTCCTGATCGCTCCACTCTGGGCCGCTCACCCACCGGCCGACCCACTCGGCGTCCAGGAACGCGGTCTCAAACCAATCCGTATCGCTCCATCCTGTCCACTGGTCGCGGGCATCGCGGATGCAGACGCGGAAGAAGTAGCGCGTGCACGACCCTATAGGCTTGGCATCGCCGGACGCTCCGTAGGGAACCAGAACCGACGACGAAGACGCGACCTGTCCCGAATCCCAGACGATCGAACCGCCGGTGAACCGGTCGTCGGTCGCGACCTGGATCTGGTACCCGGTCTGAGCCGCCCCGGGACGCCGATCGACGAGCTTCCATGAGAACCGAGGAACACGGGCGTCGATACCGAGCGCGTGCGCCAGGTGTTCAACGGTAAGCGCGGTGAGGGTTGCCGGTGATGCCATGATTGCCTCGCTTGCTGAATGCAGATATGATGCGCGCAATCATTACACGTTCGGGGGCCCCGTGTCATCAACATCACCAGCAACACTCAAGGCAGCGGTAATCGGAATCGGCTGGGCCGGTCAGCAGCACGTCAAGGCGTATCAGGCGATGCCGGGTGTCGAGCTCGTAGCGATCGCGGAGCCGAATGCGACCCTCCTGGACCAGGTCCAGAAAGAGTACGGGATACCCAAGGGGTACAGCGACTTCCAGGACATGCTCAAGGTGGAAAAGCCCGATCTGGTGAGCGTCGGAACGCCGAACTTCGCGCACGCGGAACCCGCGATCGCGGCGCTCGACAGCGGCGCGCACGTCCTGGTGGAGAAACCGCTCGCGCGGACGTACCTGGAAGGCAAGTCGATGGTAGACGCGGCGATCCGTAACGATCGGGTGCTCCAGGTCACGTTCAACCAGCGCTATCGGCAGGATGTCCAGACGGTGAAGCGATTCGTCGATGAAGGGCGGATGGGGGAGATCTACCACGCGAAGTCGCGCTGGCTTCGTCGCGACGGGATTCCCGGGCGCGGCCGGAAGTGGTTCGTGTCCAAGGAGCTCGCCGGCGGCGGGCCGCTCATCGACCTTGGCGTCCACATGCTCGACATGGCGCTCTACATCATGGGAGAACCCGTAGTCGAAGCGGTCAGCGGCGCGGCGTACAACCGGCTCGGACAGCGCTTCGTCACCGAAATCTACGGCGAAGACGCGGTCTACGAGGTCGAAGACTTCGCGAGTTCGTTCATCCGGCTGGCCGGAGGCCGCACGCTGCAACTGGAGGCGAGCTGGGCCACCTACCGCGAGAACGGCGACCTGATCAACATGACGATCTTCGGCGAGAACGCGGGCGCCGAGCTCACGTCGAAGAACTACCAGACGCAGGGCGCGGTTCGGTTCTACGTCGACGCCGCGGGGGTTCCTTCGGAGATCATCCCGGAGATCCCGGCGGGCGCGAGCTCCAGACCCGGGCACCTGATCGTCGCCGAACAGTTCGTGGAGCGTGTCCGGTCGGGCGCGTACGACCAGTTCCGCGGGCAGGAGGGCCTGCTGCGGACCTGGATCATCGACGCGATCTACCGATCGGCCGCCGAAGGACGAGAGATCCGACTGAGCGAGCTCAAGGAGTAGCGCGCTCATCGCCGGGCGGCTCAGCTCTGCGCGCGGCCAGCCGCTGCGCGCGCGCCCGGTCGCGCCGGCGGGCGCGCCGTCGTCGGCGCACGACCAGCACGGCCACGACGACCAGCAACACCAGGCTCGGCCCCCACGCGAGCAGGTACCCGACGATCCCGTCCATCGATCGGCTACGCGACCGCGATGCGCGGCATCGGCAGCACCACGCGTCCCATCTCGGCGTGCATGAAGCGCAGCAGGATCTCGCCCTTGAGCGTCTGCGCGTCGGGCGCGTCCCACAGGTTCACGATCTCGCGCGGATCGGCCTCCAGGTCGTAGAGCTCCCCGTACGCGCGGTTGTAGTGGACGGTCATCTTGTACCGCTCGGTCACGAGCGTCCGCATGTTCATCGTCGTCGGCTGGTGCTGATTCTCCACGATCGCGTGATCGCGGACGCTCGGCGCCGCGCCGGTCCAGACCGGCAGCGCATCGATGCCGGTCATCTCCCGCGGAACGTCGAGCCCGAGCGCGGAGAGGAAGGTCGGCGCAAGGTCGACGGTCGACTGGATCGACTCGCTCACGACGCCGGCCGGTACGACACCCGGCTGCCTGACGACGAGCGGAACCTTGATGAGATCCTCGTAGTGGTGGATCGCCTTCTTTGTCAGTCCGTGCTGACCGAAGAAGTCGCCATGATCGGTGGTGAAGCAGACGAGCGTCTGGTCGGTCAGTCCGAGTTCGTCGAGCTGGTCGAGGATCTTCCCGATGTAGTCGTCGAGCATCGTCATCATCCCGTACATCGCGGCGATGTTCTTCGCGCGGTCCTCCCGGCTCGACAGGTGGCTGCCCGCGCCGTGGATCGCGTTGCCGCCGGGCTCGACGAACTCGCTGAAGTCGGGCTTCTCCTCGAGCGCCTTGCGGAAATAGGGCGGCTTGTCGTCGAACTCACCCGGCACGTGCTCGGGTACGGTGACCTTCGCGGGATCGTACATGCTCGCGTACGGCTCGGGCACCATGTACGCGGGGTGCGGGTCGAAGAAGCTCGCCCACAGGAAGAAGCGATCGCCCGCCTCTGCGAACGAACGCATGAACGCGTTCGTCCGGTCGGCTATCCACGCGTTGTAGTGGTACTCCGCCGGAATCTCCCACGCTTCACCGGGCTTTCGCCGCGTGTGCTTCGACTGCGTCAGCGGATCGCCCTCCACGGTCTGCGACGGCTGGTTCGGCAGGAAGTAGTCGCGCCAGTTCGCAAGGCCCCGCTCCTCCATCCAGATCGCGTAGTGCTGCCCGACGTGCGACTCGTCGGTGTGGTTGCGCGCGAGCTCGACCCGGTCGAACCCGTAGAAGCCGCTGCGGTGCGTCCGCCAGAAATCGAGGTCGTGGAGCAGCGGGTACGACTCGAGCGACGTGAACTCATCGGTCTCCAGCAGCGGCTGGAAGTGCGCCTTCCCGACCAGAGCCGACCTCACGCCACCCGCGAACAGCGCGTCGTTGATCGTCGGACGATCCTCAGAGAGCTTCGTGCCGAGGCTGTACGCACCGTGCTGACTCGGGTACTGCCCGGTGAGCCAGCTCGCGCGGGTGGGCGTGCACGTCGGGTTGGGCG
>SKVA01000441.1 GCA_007129695.1 Spirochaetaceae bacterium
GCATTACGGCGGCAAGAAGGCCTTCCCGAACGTTCCCGATGACCTGATCCAGGCGGTCGACAAGGGCGATTCGGCGGCGTTTTCGATGGATGAGGTGCTTCACCCGCAGGGGTGGGATCTGCTGAACTTCATTATGGACGCGCGAACCGGGCTCGGGCGTTTTCGCAACTTCCGCGTTTCCAACTACCAGTTGATGATGGACCTGATCGACTACTGCCGCGAGTATACGATCGAGGAGATCCTCGAGCTCCAGGACGTGCGCGAGCGCGTCGATCTCTATCGCCAGCACGAACAGCTGTTCAAGGAACAGTCGCTGAAGTGTTCGACCGTTCACGACAACGTGCTGGTCGTTGACCTGCGCGCCGAAGAGACGATCTACGCGGGAAACCGCTTTCTCAAGTACGCGCTGTTTCCTGACACCGACATATCGGTCCAGGTGATCTGGGGGTTCAAGAAGCAGAACACCGTGCTTAGTGTCGGCAAGTCGATCTTCCGCAAGACCTCGCCCGCAAACGTCGGCGAACTGATGCTCGAGTACGGTGGCGGAGGGCACATGTCGGCCGGTACCTGCCAGGTCGCGAACGAGGACGCCGACCGGATCATCACCGAGCTCATCGAGCGTCTGAAGGGAGTCTGATCCGAGCCAATGGACCCGATCGAGCAACTCAACGCCGGCGATCGCAATCGTCGACTGGAGACGCTTCGCCGGCTGTCGGACGAACGGCAGGGGGCGTGGACCGACTTTTCCGATGAGGTGAACAACCACGTTCATACGATCTACTCGTTCAGTCCGTACTCCCCGTCGGCCGCGGCGTGGATGGCGCGGTCTGCGGGCCTGCGCGCGGTCGGAAGCGTCGACCACGATTCGATAGCGGCCGCGCGCGAAACGATCGACGCGTGCCGGATTGTAGGGATCGGGAGCACGGTCGGGTGCGAGATACGCGTCAGTTTCTCCGGAACCCCGATCGAGGGACGAAAGATCAACAATCCCGACAGCCCGAATCTGGCGTACATCGTGTTCCACGGCGTTCCGCTCGGCCGGATCGACGATGTCGACCGGTTCCTGGCGCCGATACGCGCCGAGCGCAACGCGCGCAACCGTGCGCAGACCGAAGCGCTCGATCGTGAACTCCGGGCGGTCGACGGACCCGGGGTGTCATTCGACGACGTACTCGCTGCGTCGATGGCGCACGAGGGCGGGGGAGTCACCGAACGGCATCTCCTGTACGCGGCGTGCATCGCGATGATGCGTTTGGTGGAGCCGGGACCTCCGCTTCGCCGGTGGGTGGAGGCGCGGCTTGGCGTTGAACTCGCCGACCGGGTCCGTGCGCACCTGGACGAAGGGTCGAACCCGCACTACGTCTACGATCTGCTCGGCGCGCTGAAGAGCACCTTTCTTCCGCGCATCTTCATCCAGCCTACGCCCGCCGAGTGCGTGCCCGTTGCCGACGCGGTCGCGTTCGCGAACGCGATCGAAGCGGTACCGGCCTACGCGTACCTTGGTGACGTCGGCGAGTCTCCGACCGGCGACAAGAAGGCCGAGCTCTTTGAAGACTCGTACCTCGACGAGCTTTTCGCGACGATCACCGATATCGGTTTTCGCGCGGTGACCTACATGCCGCCGCGGAACACCGTCGATCAGCTGCAGCGCGTTCAGTCGCTGTGCGCGTCGCACGGGTTGATGGAGATCAGCGGGGTCGACATAAACTCGTCGCGGCAGTCCTTCACGTGCCCGGAGATTCTGCGCCCCGAGTTTCGCCACCTGATCGACGCGACGTGGGCGCTGATCGCGCACGAAAAGCTTGTCGACGCCGACCCGGCGCGGTCGCTGTTCACGAATCCCCGGCTCCGCGGAACGCCGCTCGCCGAACGGATCGCGCGGTACGCACGAATCGGCAGCGCGATCGACCCGTCGAACCCGGACACGGCCGTACGGGCCGCGATCCGCGAAGGCGTATGACCAGACCACGAATGAGGTGTAGATGACGGACGAACGAAACGATGCGGTCCGACTGACCGACGACCAGATCGAGCGAGTCGCAGGGTTGCGGGGAGCGTTTCTGTGCGTGACGCCGGTGGTGACGCTTCACGTCGTCGAAGACACGGCGGCCGACGTTGCGGCGGCCGAGGGGCAACTCGACCTTACCGGCCGCGCGACCGATGAGTTTGCCGAACGAGTCCGTGCCGCGGTGGCTGCGGGCAGCGGTGTCCCGCGGAGCGTCCGGATCGACGATGGCCTGACCGTCGTGGTCGGCGCGACGCTGTCCGACGGCGCCGACCGCCCCCGTGAAGTGCTACCCGCCGCGTCGGACGTGGCCGGTCGCCAGAACGTCGTGCGGGGACGCGTCGCGCTCGTGACCGGCGGAGCGCAGGGCTTCGGCGAAGAGCTCGTGCGCAGGCTCGTAGGCGCGGGAGCGTCCGTTTTCATCGCCGACCTGAACCGCGACGGCGCGGCGCGTCTGTCGGCCGCGCTCAACGCCGAGTACGGACCCGTTACCGCGCCGCTTGAGGTCGACGTGTCCGACGACGCGTCGGTCGCAACCATGCTCCACGACGTACTCGTAACCGCGGGCGGCGTCGACCTGCTGATCTCCAACGCGGGGGTTCTGAAGGCGGGCAGCGTCAAGGAATTGTCGGCGAAGGACTTCGACTTCGTCACGCGCGTAAACTACACGGGCATGTTCCTCTGCGCGAAGCACGCGGCGCGCATGATGGCCGCGCAGAACGCGACCGCCCCGACCGACCGGCTGACAGACATCGTACAGATCAACTCGAAGAGCGGACTCGAGGGGAGCAACAAGAACGGCGCGTACGCGGGTAGCAAGTTCGGCGGTATCGGACTCGTCCAGAGTTTCGCGCTCGAGCTCGTCGCCGACCGGATCAAGGTCAACGCGATCTGCCCCGGCAACTTCCTCGACGGGCCGCTCTGGTCAGATCCCGACCGCGGCCTCTTCGTGCAGTACCTGCGCGCCGGGAAGGTCCCCGGCGCGACGACCATAGCCGACGTGCGCGCCTTCTACGAGGCGAAGGTCCCGCTCGGTCGCGGCTGCACCGGCGACGACGTGTTTCGCGCGCTCCTCTACGTCGTCGAGCAGCAGTACGAAACCGGCCAGGCCGTCCCCGTCACCGGCGGGCAGAACATGCTGTCGTAGCCGCCGCGAACCCTACACCGCGATGTCGGGCGCGTTCGCGAGGACGTACTGCTCGGCCTCTTCGCTCCACAGGTTGTTGTGCTTCGCGCAGATCCCGGCGAGTTTTGCGTAGAACGGCTCGCTCTTGCCGCGCTCGGCGAAGTCGTCGATCGCGACGAGCGGTAGCTCCTTGTTCGTGTAGATGAGCTTCTTGCCGCCGGGGATGTCGGGAAGGCGAAGCGTCGTGTCGATGACCGCGTTCATGCCGCCGACGTGCGTGATCATCGCGACCGGGTTGACGACTCCGCGGCTCATGAGGTCGAGCGCTTCCTTGATGTCGTCGGTGTTGCCGCCCGAGGTCCCGACCACGTGGTGCGCCTCGTAGTGGACGTTGTAGAAGTTGAAGTTCGCGCTGAACGACTCGTCGGTGGGGCCGGCGAAGAAGTTGAGGCAGCCGTCCATTCCCAGCAGCGCGTCGCCCTGTTCGACGACCGGTTTGACCGGCGCGAAGACGAAAACGTCGTCGAAGCCCTTGCCGCCGTTGATCTGCTTGATCTGTGCAACAGGGTCGGACATCGCGCGCGTGTTGACGTAGCGGAGCTCGACGCCGTGCTCGCGCGCGTGGTCGACCGTGTAGATCGACGCCGCGCGGTCGATCCTCGCCTGGTCGATATCGGTCACGACGAGCAGCCGGGGCTTGCGCGGGTTGTGGATCGCGTAGTCGATCGCGCCGAGCCCCATCGGTCCCACCCCCGCGAGGAGCGCCATCGTGCCGCCCTCGACGATGCCCATCGCGTGGTCGTAGCTGCCCTGCTTCGTGTGGTACTGCGCGTGGAAGGCGCCGGCGATGCAGCTGACCGGCTCCGAGAGCGATCCCATGAAGTAGGCGCTGCCCTCGTACGGGAGTAGACACCCCTGTTCCATCACTTCCTTCGGGATGATGATGTAGGTCGCGTCGCCGCCGATGTGCTGGTACGTGTAGCCCGGCGCGCTCAGGATGCCGACCGGGCCGCCCTCGTAGAAGAGCGCGGGCTGGATGCCGAAGCGCTCGCCCGCCTTGAACTGTCCCTTCCACTTCGCGCCGACCTCGACGAGCTCGCCGCAGAACTCGTGACCGATCATCACCGGGTTCTGCGCGATGTCCTCCGGGACGCGTTTGTGGTCGCTGCCCTGCTTCGCCGCCTTGTAGCTTGACATGCAGATACTGTCGCTCACGATGTGCGCGAGAATCTCGTCGTCCTTGATCTTCGGCAGCTCGAAGGACTCCAGGCGGAGATCCCCCTTGCCGTACATGCGAATCGCTGTTGTCTTCATCGGTGCTCCTCCTGCGGCGTCTAGACGCCGGCCTTGTATCGCTCTACGAGCGAGCTGGTAGTCTGTTCGGTCGTTACGACGTGGCCATCGAGCGGCAGCAGCCGCTCGTGGAGCGCGTCGATGATCCATTCCTTCTGCGGGAAGAACTCGGGCTCGAGTTCGACCGCGGGCGTGATCCAGTTGCGGCTGCCGACGACCACCGGCGGCCCGTCGAGCTCGTCGAATGCCACCTGCGTGACCTCGGACGCGATGTTGTGGAGGAAGCTCCCGCGTTCGCACGCGTCGGACGCCAACAGCAGCTTGCCGGTCTTCGCGACGCTGTCGACGATCGGGGTCACGTCGAGCGGGTTGATGAAGCGCGCGTCGATCACCTCGACGCTGACTCCGTAGGTCGCTTCGAGCTCCTTCGCCGCTTCGAGCGCGACGTAGAGCGTTGCACCCACGGTGACGATCGTCACGTCGGTACCCTCGCGCTTGACGTCGGGCATGCCTTCGGGGATCTCGTAGTATTCGGTGGGAACTCCGCCGGGGTGGAACTCTTCGCCGATGTCGTAGAGCCGTTGGCTCTCGAAGAAGATCACCGGGTCGGTCCCGCGGAGCGCCAGATTCAACATCCCCTTCGCGTCGTACGGTGTCGCGGGGAACATGACTTTCAGCCCCGGGATGTGCGCGACCAGGCTCGACCAGTCCTGACTGTGCTGAGCGCCGTACTTGCTGCCGACGCTCACGCGCACGACGAGCGGCATCTTGAGAACGCCCGCGCTCATGCTCTGCCACTTGGCGGCCTGATTGAAGATTTCATCGCCCGCGCGACCCATGAAGTCGCAGTACATCAGCTCCACGAGCGCGCGCCCTCCGGAGAGCGCGTAGCCGACGCCCGCGCCGACGATCGCTCCTTCGCTGATCGACGAGTTAAAGAGGCGGTGGTAGGGGAGCGCCTCGGTGAGCCCGCGGTAGACGGCGAACGCGCCGCCCCAGTCGCGGTTCTCTTCGCCCCACGCGGCGAGC